>DATKVT010000082.1 GCA_035529935.1 Williamwhitmania sp.
TGTCTTCTAAATAATTCCTCAATATTATTTCTTTTCTTCTCACCATAAAGGACGTTACTTAATAGGTAATTGTCTCATTCAGCTGGATTGTTATCAATCTTTATGACAATACCAACTCCTGAACCATTATCTCCATATAAACGCCACATATCAAAATAGTCTGAATCGTCATTATCTTTAATTTGACACATTGAAAGGATAAAAGAAAAAAGCTTGTCATTATCCTTTCCAATCCTATCTGTATCTTCCATGTTTTTGATCGTTTCCCAAGAATAAAGGTATTCTTTAGGATCATCTTGGTTACCAAAATCATAAAGCCGAATTTCTTCCGAGTTAAGAATTTCAAAAAGATTTCTTAAAGAGGTGAAGTGCACAAAGCGTTTTTTATCCACTTCCTTCATTTCATATATGGACCCTTCAAGGTCCCTGTTGTTTTTGAGAAATAACTTAAAATTTTCACCCAGTTGAGACATGCGACTAAAATTAGCATTTGGAAGCAAAGGTGCTAAAACAACTTTCCTATAATCTTCAAAATCTGGTATGCACATAATTTTGTCTTTTTGTTGTCCAATAAAATTAGGGATAACTATCTGAAATGTTAATCATTAATGAGTAAAGTTGTCAACAAAGTATAAATGGAGTAACTGCCAACCATGTTTGTATTGACTTGCTGTTTCTGCCACTCCGTCAGCATTTGCCTTTTGGTATAGGGTTTGATTAAGCGGGACCTGTGGGACTTGCTTTTGGCCACGCGCCATGGGCATTTCGTTAAAGGCAAATACTAATTCTAAAAAAATAGCTGATATGAGTAACGGAAAAATTGGCGTAACAACCGAGAACATTTTCCCCATTATCAAAAAGTTTCTCTATTCCGACCACGAAATTTTCCTTCGCGAGGTGGTCTCCAACGCCGTGGATGCAACGCAAAAGTTGAAGACGATGGCTTCGGTTGGCGAGTATAAGGGAGAGCTGGGTGACCTTACTATTCGCATTGCCCTCGACGAGAAGGCTAAAACCATTACCATTTCCGACTCCGGAGTTGGAATGACCGAGGAGGAGATAGAGAAGTATATCAACCAAATTGCCTTCTCAGGTGCTGAGGAGTTTATGGCAAAGTATAAGAATGCCGAGACTGGCATTATTGGCCATTTTGGTTTGGGCTTCTACAGTGCGTTTATGGTTTCGAAGAAGGTTGAGATTGTTACCCGTTCACACAAGGATGGTGCAGCCGCTTTGCGCTGGTCCTGCGATGGTAGCCCCGACTATACAATTGAGCCAGCCGAACGGGAAGCACGTGGCACCGATATTATTCTGCACATCGACGATGAGAGTAGCGAGTTTGCGGAGAAGAGCCGTATTGAAGGCCTGCTCAAGAAATATTGCCGCTACCTGCCTATTCCCATCTCCTTTGGCAAGGAGCAGGATTGGAAGGATGGAAAGTATGTGGATACCGATAAGGACAATGTGATAAACAATCCAAACCCACTATGGACGCGCAAACCTGCCGATCTTAGGGATGAGGATTACATGGAGTTCTACCACGAGCTATACCCCATGGCCGAGGATCCGCTCTTCAACATTCACTTGAACGTTGACTACCCATTCAATCTCACCGGTGTTCTTTACTTTCCCAAGCTGAAGAACAACTTGGAGGTTCAGAAAAACCGCATTCAGCTCTACTGCCGTCAGGTGTTTGTAACCGACAACGTGGAAGGCATTGTACCGGAGTTTTTAACCCTACTCCATGGCGTTCTCGACTCACCCGATATTCCGCTCAACGTGTCGCGCAGCTACCTGCAGAGCGACAGCAACGTGAAGAAAATTTCGAGCCACATCACCAAGAAGGTGGCCGATAGGTTGCAGGAGATTTTCAAGAGTGACAGGCCCCAGTTTGAGAGCAAGTGGGACGACCTGAAAATTTTTATCGAGTATGGTATGCTCACTGACGAGAAGTTCTACGAGCGCGCTGAGAAGTTCTTCCTGTTTAAAAATTCCGATGGGAAATACTTTACCATTGAGGAGTATGAGAAGCTCATCAAGCCCAACCAGGAGGATAAGAACAAGAAGCTGGTTTACCTTTATACTACCAACCGAGAGCAGCAGTTTACCTACATTGAGAAGGCTCAGAACAAGGGCTACGATGTGCTGATAATGGATGGACAGCTCGACGCACACTTCGTAAACCATCTGGAGAGCAAGCTCAAGGATGCTCGCTTTGTTCGCGTCGATTCCGATGTGGTTGATCGCCTTATTCCAAAAGAAGACTTGGCCGAAACCAAGTTCAGCTTAGAGCAGCAGGAGGAGCTTCGTCCGGTGTTCCTATGCCATGCTCCCGAGAACACCAACTTTACCGTGATGTTTGAGAACCTTGCAGAAACGGATGCTCCGGTGCTTATTACCCAAAGCGAGTTTATGCGCCGCATGAAGGATATGGCTCAGATGGGTGGCGGTGGAATGAATTTCTACGGCGAACTACCCGACAGCTACAACCTTGTGGTGAACGCAAACCATCCTTTAGTTTCAAAGGTTATTGGGGAAACCGAGGCTAAAATGAAGGCCGAGCTAGAGAAGGTGAATGGCGAGATTGCTCCGGTTGAGGCTTCGCTTAAGGAGTTGCAAAATGCTCAAAAGGATTTGAAGCACGAAGAGATACCTCAAGCCGACAAGGACAAGGTCGCCGATGTTGAGAAGCAGCTCAATGCCCTGAAGGATAGAAAGAAGGCCATGCTCACAGAGTTTGGCAAGAAAAATAAACTCGCTAAGCAACTTGTTGACCTAGCCTTGCTTGCCAACAATATGCTTAAGGGCGAAGCGCTGGCTAAGTTTGTTGTTCGCAGCGTGGAGATGATTAAGAAGTAAAGATTCATATTGTAGAGTAAAATAATTAATTGGGGTGCCCGAAGGGGTACCCCTTTTTTTAGTGACAATTATTGCTGATAAATCAGTTGGTTTTTTTACAGAGGTGTTGTCGAATCAAAATTCTTTTTATATTGCATTCAAATACAAACAAGAAATGACCTTTTTCCGCAATAATAACGCCAATAATAATCCGAAGAAATTTCGGGGAGGAGCGCTATTGCAGTAAAATTGAAATTCTCAACACAACTGATAAAGCAGGCCTTCCCAAACGGAAGGCTTTTTTTGTTTACACCAACTTGAAATGATAAGAATAACTAACAATAATAATAATAGCCCCCCGCCGGCCGAGGATATCACCTGCTATGCAAATGTGTAACCTCCGGCCAAATTGGCGGAGGTTTTTTTATAACCCTTTAAACCCTAAAAAATGAAAACGTTATTGGAGAGCAAGAGCTTACAACAGGAATTTTTAGCCGCCGAGGATGCGCTTTGGAGCGTGAAGGGCTACTTTGTCGATAGGCTACGCAAGAGCCTTAACCTTACTCGGGTTACCGCCCCAATGCTGGTGGAGGCCGGAACGGGTATCAACGACGACCTAAACGGTATCGAGCGACCACTTGGCTTTTCCACAAAAGCGCTTGACGGAAGAAGGGTGGAGGTGGTACAGTCGCTAGCTAAGTGGAAACGGCTTAAACTGGCCGATGCCGGAATTGAGCCGGGTAAAGGAATTGTTACCGATATGCGGGCCATACGACCCGATGAGGTGCTTAGTCACATTCACTCTCTCTACGTTGACCAGTGGGATTGGGAGATGGTTATGGAACCACAGCAACGTAACCTAGATTTTTTGCAGCTGATTGTAACACGTCTTTATGCGGCTATTAGGGACACTGAACATTACGTTTCAACGTTATACCCTGAGATCCGGCCCATTCTACCTACTTCCATTAAGTTCATTCACTCAGAGGACTTGCAGGCGCAGTTTCCGTATCTTTCACCAAGGGAACGAGAAACGGAGGCCACCAAGGAGCATGGTGCCGTATTCATTATTGGCATTGGCGGGAAGCTTGCCGATGGTGAGCCGCACGATGGTCGCGCACCCGATTATGATGACTGGAGTACCGAAACTTTACCCGGAAAGCATGGTCTCAACGGCGATATTGTGGTTTGGAACCCGGTGTTGCAGTCGGCCTACGAGCTATCGAGCATGGGAATCCGTGTAGATGCCGAGTCCTTGGTTCGCCAGCTTTCCATTGCCGATGCTGAACAACGGATGGGTCTCTATTTCCACTCTCGACTGCTTAAAGGCGAGCTGCCACAAACCATTGGTGGAGGAATAGGACAATCGCGGTTGGCCATGTTTTTGCTTCGCAAAAGCCATATTGGGGAGGTGCAGGCAAGCGTTTGGCCGGAGGAGGCCAAAACCTGGAGTTTAACTCACGGCATCACACTGCTTTAGAATTTGAAAAATTTTGGCTTAGGTGTAGCGGGGATCTCATATTAGGAGCCCCCCGCTTTTTTATGGATACTTATTTTACAAGCCAGGTTTTCCAGCTGTCGCCAGCGTTAGGGCTAACTATTACCTGTGGTGTTTGAATTTTTCCAGAGATGCCCGTTTCCTTTCTTACATTTTGAATGATGTAGCTACTGAGGTCGTTGTAGCTAATCTCTCCTTTGCTCTCCTGAAGTTTCTTCAGTAGAAAATAGGTAAAGTATCCGTGTCGTTTTTCCTTAAACACGGCAGAGCTCTCGTCACCAGTGCTGGAAGCAAGCACTACCATATGTTCAGGTACGGTATTCTCCTTGGGTCTTACCTTTACTCCTTTTACTGCTAACAATCCTTCGTTACGACCACCTCCGCTGAAGCAAGCATCAAGGAAAACGTTCACCTTTTTCGTTGGCTGTTCTGCTAAGTCCTTGTATACATCGGCCACCTTAATTGCATAGGTGAGGTTTGAGCCATTTACATCAACAGGAACGAGGTAGGCTTCTTTGGTTTGCTCATCGGGAAGGCCATGGCCCGAATAGTAAAAGAACAGCTCGGCATTGCCGTTTTCGACCTTAGCTAAATTTGTTAACCATGCCAAACCTTGTGAAATTTCTGCCGCTGTGGCATTTAGCAATACCTTGATTTGTCGCTTGGGTATGCCGAGCGTTTTTTCGCAGTAGAGCGCGAACATGTTTGCATCGTTTACGGCAAATTCCACATTTTGCTCCTTGGAAAGCCCAGTTTGTCGAGAGCTGTAATCTTCGTTCCCAATTATTAGCGCGTAGGCGCTGTTGTTGGAGTTGTTTGTAGTGGGAATGTTGGAGTCAACGTCCACCACAAAATCAGGGATATCCTCAATTATTACTTTACTTGGGATTCCTGTATTGGTGTTGGTACTAGCCACCGTTCGTATGAAACCCTCCTCGGAAAGTTTTGTGTTTATGGCAAAACTTTTTGGTAGAGAGAAGCCAAACCTTCCAACCTTTTCTCCTGCATTAATGGTAAACTGCAGGTTGGAATCGGTAAATTCGCTGTTGATAAAGTAACGATAGGTTACCGTTTCATACTTTCCCGAAGCAATGGAGCTAAAGGTCGGATTTTGGCGAACTAGCTGATTCCCGTTTACTACCCCTAAGAACATAACCCCTTTTTGATTGTTAGTGACCGATGTGGTTACGTTTTCCGCACTGCCGAGGCCCACGTTTTGAACAGCAAAAACAAGGTCTACCATCTCGTTGATATCGATTTGGTTGTTGGGGTTGGCACTCTGATTTTCAACCACGGCATACTTTGCCAGCAAAAGTTCGGGTTTTTGGAATTCCCGAGTTGGCACAGAGAGCTGCTTTCCCTGAATTTTCACTTTAAAATGAGGTTCCTCTACCTCAATTTTCAGTTGGGCAGTGGTGGAGGGTAGATCAACAGTCCCAGTGATTGGAATGGTGACGGTTTGTTTTCCGCCGTTTGCTGCAATGGTGGGGAATGGGCTTGAAGCACTAAATTGCAGATCCTTGAGGTTCGATTCAAGATTAAGCATTACGTCTCGAGCATCTCCTGGTCCAACATTTTTAAGGGTAACCGATAGCTTGGCCGTTTCGTTCGCTCCAAATGAATTTGAAGAAAGTGAAATATCTTCGATGGTGAGGATTGGCGGCAATCCTGTTGGCACATCCGCTGCAACGTTTGTATTTGTCGCTGGCGATGCCACGCTGCCATCGAGTTTCATCCCAATAAGGTTAAAGGCATTGGCTGCACCAGGTTGCTCTACAAGATTAAGTTCTTTAATCTCGGTTGGAACTTTGTCGAATATAAGTGAAAAATTGTCAGACTTTTTATAGTAGTTTGTTTCGCAAATTGGAATTCCAACTGCGCTTACCAGATTGTAATGAATTCCACTTACCGGGTCTTCGAGGTAGGAATCGCGGCCGATGCAACAGCGAGTAGTGTCGATATGATCAATGTTGACGTATGTGTAGTCTTTAGTTGTTTTAATCCACTTAGGTTTAAGCGAAGTGGTCCCTTCACGAAAGGCAAGGTTGTCTGCAGAGGAGGCAAGAACATTGGCATCGTTGATTGAAATAGGAGCACTATCAAAATCGGTTACTATGCCAGTTATGTAATTGTCCTTATCCCACAGTTCCTTAATCTCTTTTTCGGGGTAATAGGTTCTGGTTCTCCATGCCTGATCAGTGGTGCTTACTCCTTTCGACATAACCACAACCCACTCTCCATTTCCATAGGCAATGTTGGTAATGTAGTATTTGGAGTCCCAGTAACTTTTAATTTTGGTGTCGGGATAAGTTGAACTTCTAAACCATACTTGGTCGTCCATGCCAGTTCCTTTCGACATTACTAACGCCCACCGATCTTCACCGTAGCTAAGGTTAGTTATTGCATAGTCCTTACCTTTCAGCGTATTGATTTCATCTTCGGGAAAGTAGGATCTGGTTCGCCATGCCTGATCGGTAAAGGCGGATCCTTTGGAAAAGATGGCGGCCCATTCTCCATTTCCGTAAGTTAGTTCTGTAATATAATAGCCGTCATCCCACGCCTTTTTAATATCATCAGCAGGAAAGATGGTGGATGTTTTCCACCGCTGTTGCGTGTACTTTGTTCCTTTTGTGGCCACCATAGCCCAAAGTTTCATGCCATAGGAGAGGGATGTTACTTCGAATCCCTTATCCCACAGTTCACTAATTTCTTTTGACGGGAAGATGGTTCTTGTCCGCCATTCTTGTGCTGTGTATCCATTACCTTTTGACATTACCAAAGCCCACTTAGTGTTTTGGGCAGAAATGGAATTTTCTCCTATTAGGCCAAGGATAAGGCATAATGCAAATGCAATAGAGTATATGTTTCTCATAGACATTACGAGTCAGGTTTAGGCTCAGGTAATTTACAAATTTTGATCACAAAACCTCCTTCAATTGTTTAGTCGATAGGTTCAAATTAGTAAGAAGGCAAGTTTGCTGCGTGTTGGGTATCAACGCTGATTTATATAATTAGGATTTTGACGCTTGAGATCTATTCCCTGGATGGATTTGGATTTATGAAAATACTTCTCAGCAAATGCTTGGCACTGCAGGCATAAAAAAAGCACCGTCCAAATTAATGAACGGTGCTCTACCAAAATTTTAAAATTGGTTATGCTTCAGCGTAAAGCTTTACAATATTTACAATTACCTCTGTTGCCTTTACCATCGACTCCAGCGGAACGTACTCAAATTTTCCGTGGAAGTTGTGACCACCTGCAAAGATATTGGGGCAGGGGAGTCCCATGTAGGATAACCTAGCACCATCTGTACCTCCTCTTATTGGAACAACGAGCGGTTTAATGTTGGCCATCTCCATTGCCTTTACTGCGGTGGTAACAATGTGCATGTGCGGCTCAACCTTCTCTTTCATGTTGTAGTATTGATCCTTCATGTCAATGGTCACGATGGTATCGCCATACTTCATGTTGAGAAGACGGATAATGCTTGTAAGTAGCTCCTTCTTGGTTTCAAACTTTGTACGGTTGTGGTCGCGGATAATATACTGAATGGTTGCATTTTCCACACTGCCCTCCATGTGGATGAGGTGGTAAAAACCATCGTAATCTTGGGTAAACTCAGGACGCTCATTAACCGGAAGCATGGAATTTAGTTCCATCGCTACAAGCATGGCATTAATCATCTTGTCCTTGGCATAGCCAGGGTGGATGTTCCTGCCCTGGATTGCAATCTTAGCCCCTGCTGCATTGAAGTTTTCGTACTCCATCTCGCCGATTGCGCCACCATCCATGGTGTAGGCAAAGTCGGCGGCAAAACGCTTCACATCGAAGAAGTCAACACCATGTCCAATCTCCTCGTCGTGGGTAAAGCCAATGCGAATATCACCATGCTTTATCTCCGGATGCTTTAGAAGGTAGCTAACCGCAGCCATGATTTCAGCAATACCAGCTTTGTCGTCAGCACCGAGCAGCGTATTGCCATCGGTGGTAATGATGGTTTGGCCAACATATTTCTTCAACTCGGGAAACTCCCGTGTGGTCATTACCAGCTGCTTTTCTTTGCTAAGAACAATATCGCTACCGTCATAATTCTCAATGATCCTTGGCTTTACGTTTTCTCCGCTCATGTCCGGGCTGGTGTCCATGTGGGCAAGGAATCCAATTACCGGCACCTTTTTGCTAACGTTACTAGGAAGTGTAGCCATTATGTAGCCATACTTATCAACGGTAACATCCTTTAAACCAAGAGTTTTAAGTTCTTCGATTAAGAGATTGCCAAGCATTCTTTGTTTCTCTGAACTTGGATAATTTGATGATGATTCGTCGCTCTGGGTGTCAATTTTAATATACCTCAGAAAACGCTCAAGTATTTCGTTTTTCATTCTTTTCCCATATTTATCGGTTCGAAATCATTTTTTAAGTCAAACAATACCGAAGGTAAAAAGTTGGTGTGGTGAACACTTTCAATGGATAGAAAACCTGCTCAGGCTGATTAATTCACTGTCAGTTGTCTTTTTCAATTCCACTTTTACTATTCACCACTCACTTATTCACTATTCCACCTCAGGTTTTGCCTTTAAGGAACTTCTAATTAGGTAATAGCTTATCAAAATTAGCATAAATCCGCCAAGCCATACTGCGGCATTGCTATCGGCCCACGCTGCGTTGATAAACGTGTGACCTTCCTTAATATGTTGGATTGCTTCGCTTGAAGCGCCTGTTCCCAGGGCAGCAATTTCTTTATCAATTTGCGTGCTTTGGTAGAACTTAATAATGGCGGCTACAACACCCATTAGCGCTCCACCTGCAATAAATCCAGATGCAAGGAGGGTTCCCTTTTCATGACGGGCAGTATTTAGCTTTTTATCCTTACTTCTTGACTTTACAAACCATGCAATGGCTCCACCTACGAGAAGGGGTGTGTTGAGCTCCAGTGGAATAAACATGCCAAGGGCAAATGCAAGCGCAGGAATTCTCAGAAGGGTAAGCACTATGGATAGGGCTGCTCCAAAACCATATAGAATCCATGGAGCAGCCTGACCCGACATTAATGGTTCAATAACCGCCGCCATTGCGTTAGCCTGCGGTGCAACCAGTGCATTAGGTCCAGTGAAGCCGTATGTCTTATTTAGAATCATAATGACTCCGCCAACGGTGGCAGCCGATACCAGCGTGCCTAAGAATTTCCAACGTTGCTGGGTCGAAGGTGTAGAGCCTAGCCAGTATCCAATTTTGAGGTCGGTAATAAAACCTCCGGCCATGGAAAGCGCGGTGCAAACTACACCACCAATAATTAAGGCAGCAACCATCCCCGAAGTACCGGTAAGTCCCACTGCAACCATTATCAACGATGCCAAAATAAGTGTCATAAGGGTCATACCCGAAACAGGGTTGGTGCCCACAATGGCGATGGCGTTTGCTGCAACAGTTGTAAAGAGAAATGCAATAATGGCAACCACTAACAGGCCAACCACTGCATAGGTTAGGTTGTGAACAACGCCAAGTTGGAAAAAGAGGAATACCAGTGCAAGTGCAATTCCAAGCCCAATGGCAATGAACTTCATAGATAGGTCGCGCTGAGTCCGCTTTTGAGCTACATCAACCTTATGCTTGCCCGTAATCTCCTTGGCAGCCAATCCGAAGGCACTCTTAATAATGTGAGAGGAGCGGATGATGCCAATAATACCTGCCATGGCAATACCGCCTATACCGATGTGACGAGCGTATGTTGTGAAAATTAATTCAGGAGACATCTGACCCACCATCATTGTGGTGTGCCCAGTAAAATCGATAACCTGATGACCAAAGAAAACAGACATTAACGGAATGATGATAAACCAAACGAACATCGAGCCAATGGCGATAATTGCTGCATATTGCAAGCCAACAATATAGCCAAGACCAAGCAGGGCAGCGCCGATATTCAGTTTAAACACCACCTTCGCTTTGTCGGCAATGGCTTCGCCAAAGGGAATTACCCGTGAGGTGAAGTTCTCATTCCACCAACCAAATGTGGCCACTATAAAGTCATATGCACCACCAATTAATCCGCTAATAAGTAGAAACTTAGCTTGGTTTCCGCCCTTCTCTCCTGAAACCAACACCTGTGTTGTGGCAGTGGCCTCGGGGAATGGATATTTGCCGTGCATATCGGAAACGAAATACTTACGAAAGGGAATAAGGAACAGAATTCCGAGAATGCCGCCAAGAAGCGAGGAAAGGAATACCTGCATGAAGCTAACAGTTATCTCCGGATATTTAGCTTGCAAAATGTAGAGAGCCGGCAGCGTAAAAATGGCACCAGCAACAATAACACCCGAACTTGCTCCGATGGACTGAATAATAACATTCTGCCCAAGCGCATTCTTCATCTTGCTCAAACTTGAGGCACCTACGGCCATGATGGCAATGGGAATTGCCGCTTCAAAAACCTGTCCAACCTTTAGCCCTAAGTAGGCTGCCGCTGCTGAGAATATTACTGCCATAAGCACCCCCATCATTACAGAGTAAGGGGTTGCCTCCAGCACCTTTTTATCTGGAGACATAATTGGCGAATAGCTTTCACCCGGTTTTAGCTCCCGATGTGCATTTTCCGGAAGCCCCTTTGGTTTTTCGATCTGTTCCATTAGGTAAACAATTTGTTGTTAGTTTAAGGGTTGATTCTATTTTGCTTGTATTGTTAATCAGATTGCATCAAGCGAGGAGGGTTTAAATGAATTATTCAACCTCCATACTTTTGCATGTTCTTTTCTAGAGATTAGAATAGGAAATTGACCTCGCCCTTCAGGAATTCAATTGATGGCGTTACCGGATTAACTTCGCGCTCTACCAGTTTGGTAAGAATTTTACGCGAGAGAATTATTCCAGGACTTGCTGGCGATATGTCCTCCATGGCTAAGTTGACAATTCCGATCAGGTTGCTTTTAGCGTTTTTAACCGATTCCCAAGCTTGAGGGCTCACGTAGAGCTGCTGCGAAAGGTTGTGCTCAAACTCCGTTCTTATGGCGGTTATGAGTGCCTCCTGTAGCTCTCCGGACTTCATGTCGGGTCGGGTAATTCGAACGATAAGATTATCCGGGGAAATTCTCTCAAGAAACAGGATTAAGCGCTCGTAAGCTCTTAGCCGGATAGGAATAATAATTTTTTGGTTGTTAACCATCAACTCCTGTTTTCGTCTATTCTCCTCACTTTCAATTATTTTCTTAAAAGAGAGGTAGGATGCCATGTAAACGATTATGGCAGGAATGGCTACAAGCAATAAGGTATATAGCAAATCCATAGCATTTTTTTATGCAAATAGAGTAATAAATACATTAAAAACCTAATTTTGTTTACAGTTTTGCAATCGTTTACGAAACCTAACTCCCAACTAATCATGGACATAGTTTCTGAGCGCCTAAAAAAGCTCTCGGTATCCCAAACATTGGCAATGTCTCAGAAGAGCAAAGACCTTAAAGCCCAAGGTATTGATGTAATAGACTTGAGCGTTGGCGAACCTGACTTTAATACTCCGGACCACATTAAGGATGCAGCCAAGCGTGCCATTGATGATAACTTTACTTTTTATTCCCCGGTACCTGGGTTCATGGATTTGCGGCAGGCAATAGCCCACAAGTTCAAGGTTGAAAATGACTTAACATATGCTCCCGAGCAGATTGTTGTTTCCAATGGTGCCAAGCAATCGCTAACCAACGTCATCCTTTCAATGGTAAACCCCGGAGAGGAGGTAATCGTTCTCGCACCTTACTGGGTTAGCTATCTTGAGTTGGTCAAGGTGGCTGAGGGTACCCCGGTTGTGATCAATACAACGCTAGAAAATGACTTTAAGGTCACGCTGGAACAACTCAGAGGGGCAATTACACCTAAATCAAAGTTGCTTATTCTTTGTTCGCCTTCAAATCCTACAGGAAGTATATACTCCAAGCAGGAGCTGCACGATATTGCTGTGGAGGTTGCCAAGCATCCAGACCTCTTTGTAATTGCCGACGAGATATATGAGCATATAAACTTTGTGGGACGGCATGAGAGCATTGCCCAATTTGACTTCATTTACGAGAGGGTGATAACCATTAACGGTGTTTCAAAAGGCTTTGCCATGACCGGATGGAGAATTGGCTACATGGCTGCTAGTAAGGAGATTGTTCAGGCTTGCATAAAGTTGCAGGGGCAAACCACCTCTGGCGCTAGTTCCATCGCCCAAAAGGCAGCCTTTGCTGCTCTTACAATCCCAAGCACCTTTCCTGCTACAATGAATGCTGCTTTTAAGCGTAGACGCGATTTGGTTTATAGCTATATGTCTAAAATTGATGGCGTTAAGGTGAATCTTCCAGAAGGTGCATTCTACATCTTCCCAGATATCTCAAGTTTCTTTGGACGAAGATACGGTGATAAAAAAATTCAATCTGCTCAGGATATTACCCTCTACTTGCTTGAGGTAGCACATATAGCATTAGTTCCTGGCTGTGCCTTTGGGGAGCCAAATTGCATTCGCATATCCTACGCTACCTCCGATGAGGTTCTGGTTGTTGCAATGGAGCGATTTACCATGGCTCTAAAGGCATTAACTAGCTGATAAATTGACATTATAATTGTTGTTAATGAGCGAAGCAGCAACCTTGGTTGACTGCTTCGCTTTATTGTTAGCCATAGGTGTTGAAGTATTCGGATGCTTATGTTATGGTTGAAATGCCTATTTTTGCTAAAATTTTCCTACAGTGAAGAAGAGTGGTAACAAATTATCGTTTGGGCTAAAAGTAGTTCTTGGAATTGGCATATTAGCCTTATTGAGTTTTGGATATATTCTAGAGGAGGCATACCGATATCTCTATAAGCCTAACGTAGTAACAACTATGCACGAGGCCGATTACATTTTAATTCCTACTGGCTCCGCCATTGAAGATGTTACCCGATTGCTTTATGAAAAAGGGGTTATTGTAAACCGAAGCACCTTTGAGTGGCTTGCTCGAAAGATGAAGTATGCTGAGCATGTATATCCTGGACGGTACCGCATAACTAACGGTATGAGCAATCACGACCTCATTGAGATGCTTAGAATGGGTAAACAAGATCCTGTTAAGCTAGTCTTTAATCCAATGAGAGGTGTTGATCATTTAGGAGGTGTTGTGGCAAAACAAATTGAAGCGGACTCGGTTTCGCTCGATCGAATGCTAAACGATCCTGATGTGGCTGCTCAGTATGGATTTAGCTTGGCTACTTTCCCCTGCATGTTTATCCCAAACACCTATGAGTTTTTTTGGAATACCTCAGCCGAAAAGTTCATTAGCAGGATGCACAAAGAGTATGAGCACTTTTGGAACGATGCTCGCAAAGCCAAGGCTAAACGGTTGGGTCTTAGTCCTGTTCAGGTAGTTACGTTGGCCTCTATTGTTGAGGAAGAGACGGTAAAAGGGAGCGAGAAATCTCGAATAGCAGGGGTTTACCGTAATCGCCTTCGGAAGGGAATGATGTTGCAGGCCGATCCTACAGTAAAATTTGCATTAGGTGATTTCACCATCAGACGAATTCTGAATAAACAGCTGCAAGTTAATTCACCCTATAATACTTATCGATTTGCAGGGTTACCTCCTGGCCCTATTAACTTCCCATCACCCAGCACTGTTGATGCTGTGCTTAATGCAGAGAAGCACTCGTATTTATATTTTTGTGCTAGGGAAGACTTTTCTGGTTACCATAATTTTTCAACTACGCTTAAGGAGCATAATAGGAATGCTGCAGCATATAGGCGTGCACTTTCACGGCAGGGTATATACAAGTAATTCTCGGTTTTATAGAACGCGATAGTAACCTGCCGATGATTTATTCTCCGGTTTTGTGGCAAGGGTGTCATTACTACCTACACTGTCTTGGTATAATGGCCCTGTTTTTTTATTTTGTATGGCCTTATCTCCTTTTTATTAAAGCACTACCCTTTGACCTTCAGCATGATGAAGTATACGTTAAAAAAACATTAAAAAAAGGTTCACTATTATTTGGAGTGTAAGGTAAGAAGTACTACTTTTGCATCCGCTTTCGAACCGGTAACGACCGGTAAATGGCGGAAGCAGGGCGGGTAACCGCCCGAGGATCTTTGACCGGCTGTAGCGAGTTGACCCCTTCGGGGGAAGACTAAATAACAAGCAAGACGAAAGGAATAGCACAACAACAAGCAGGAAAAGAAAGCGCAAGCCGCGCGGGAGCGCGGCGACCGGAAGCTGGGAATACTA
>DATKVT010000083.1 GCA_035529935.1 Williamwhitmania sp.
TTCGTGTTCAGCACAGGTGAGGTAGTATTCCGGCTGATTCATAATATAGTGGAAAAGTTTGTCGCCCATCTCATCGTAAAAATACTTCGACGGAAGGCTCTTCGGACTTGAGGTTAATCCGGAAACAACATCCACTAAAAAAGAGTTTGTATTCTCCATAGGATTATAAATCTCTTGCAAGTCGGGCACCTGTAAATTGCCAGCGAAGGTGCGGATGGAAGAAGTTTCTGTAGGTTGCCCGGATGTGATTTTTTGGGGTTGCGCACGAACCGCCACGCAGCACCATTTGGTTTACCATAAATTTGCCATTATACTCACCAACGCTTCCTTCCCACGGCTTAAATTTAGGATAGGGCAGGTAGGCACTATTTGTCCATTCCCATACTTCACCAAGAAAGGCCTTATTGCCTTGGGTTACAATCGAGGGATGGAATAGTTGATTATCTAGAAAATTGTTCGATGAATCGTTGGAACCATATACTCCTGCTGCTACTTCCCATTCCTGCTCAGTTGGCAAGCGCAAACCCTTCCAGCGAGCAAATGCATCTGCCTCATAAAAGCTGATGTGGGTTAGGATTTCTTCCCGATTGAGCTCCCTTAGGCCGTTTAAGGTATACATCAGCCAAGTACTATCACCTCGCTGCCAATATAGTGGGGCTTCTATTTGATTACTATTAAGCCATTGCCATCCTTCGTGCAGCCAGTGGCGCCATTCCTTGTATCCGCCATCCTCCATAAAATCAAGATATTCGCCTACATTTACGGGGCGGGAGGCAATTTCAAATCGATGCAGAAAGGTATTGTGGCGTGGCGATTCATTGTCGAAGTGAAATGAAGTGCCCAATTCTCCAATTTCATATATACCTTCGTTGATGGACAGCCAACTCAAAGGTGCAGATCGAGGTGATTCTTGGTTCTTTAATTCTTTGTAAACGGGGAATAGGGGGCTCAATCCCCAAATGTATTTTAAATCGGTAATTAGCAGCTCTTGGTGCTGCTGCTCATGGTTAATGCCCAGCTCTATAAGTTCAAGCAGCTCATCGGATATTGAACCTGACCTCATCAGTTCCAGCATTTGAGCATCAACCGTTTGGCGATACGCGATTATTTCTTTCAGCAATGGTCGCGGGTGGTATCCCCGCATATCGCGCGCAACTCTGGTTCCTTGACTTTGGTAGTAGCTATTAAATAAGTAGTCGTAGAGCGGATGATAAGGTTTGAAATTGGTGCGGTATTTCTTCAATATGAAATTCTCGAAAAACCAAGTTGTATGTGCCAGGTGCCACTTAGGTGGACTTACGTCGACAATTGGCTGAACAACGGTATCCTCTGGATTAAGCTGCTCAACAAGCTTTAGGGTGAGTTCGCGGGTGGCAATAAATTTGTTTACCAATGAGGTTGTCATGGTTTGATGGTTTTAGCATAAATCAACCTTACACTATTTGAACCCCTTTCCAAAACGCAACGCGGTCTTTTATGGACTTTGCTGCCTCGCTAGGTTCTGGGTAATACCAAACGGCATCGATGTTCTTTTTCCCATCCACCTCAAGCGAATAGTAGCTGGCCTTTCCTTTCCAAGGGCATACTGATTTGGTATCACTGGAAATAAGATAATCCTTGTTTATCGAGCTCATTGGAAAATACGGATTGTTCTCAACATTTACAATGTCGTTGCTTTCCGCTATTACCTTTCCATTCCATATTGCTTTCATAGTCTTTATTTTAATCTATCATTACTCAACACTTAATGTGTCCTTAATGTTTTCAATAAATGCACTCAATTGCTTAGCTACAAGAAATATATGTAATAAGTGCTTGGCTGACTTTTCTTTAATCAGCTATATTCCCACGTAAATATTTGATGGACGTAACTCGTAACTCGTAACTCGTAACTTTTTTGTCACTATTTTTAGTCACTACTCCAACGTAATCACCACCACCTCAGGTCTATTCCCAGTTCTAACGGGTGGTCCCCAGGTTCCATAGCCGGTAGATACATAGTAGCTGGTGTTGCCCTTCTTGTAGAATCCTCTACTTACCTCAAAAATGGCTTTTGTGATGTAGCCAAAGGGCCACATTTGGCCGTGGTGCGTATGTCCAGAGAGCTGCAAGGTTACGCCATTCTGCTCTGCCTCCTCAAGGTGGAAGGGTTGATGGTCCATTAGCACTATGGGGAGCTTGGGGTTCGCCTCCTTTACAAGCTCGTCCAGCGGCTTCCGTTGCTTGTGCAGCATGCTTATGGATTGGCGGTCGTTTCGGCCAATAAGGTTTACCAGGCCGCCCACCACAACAGTAGTGTCCTGCAGCACCTTTATGCCATGATCTTCCAGGTATTTTACGGCCACCGTTGGATTGCCGTAGTACTCGTGATTACCGGTAACGGCAAATATTCCCATCTTGGAGCGGAGCATTTGCAGCTGTTGGCCCATGTTATTTCGGATTACCGGACCAAGGTCCTCGTCGAAGGTGTCGCCAACCAGCAGAATAATATCTGGGTCTTGAGCGTTTATGAGCTTCACCATTCTGCTCAGCCTTCCATTGGCAATGATGGTTCCGAGGTGAACATCGCTAACAGCGACCAGCTTGAGCGGATGAGCAAGTTCCCGCGGCTTCTCAACGGGAATGGTTAGCCGGGTTATGGCTGGATTTGCGGCGTTGATATAACCGGCAACCACGGTAACCAGCGCTACCGCATAGGTAATGGCAACAGTTACATTACGGTTCTCCTTAACAAACGATAGGAACGATAGCCCCGTAAAATGGTAAATTACCCTCAGCAGGTCGAAGGCCAAGAAGCCCAAAATAAGGTAAACCATGGTGGCCAACCATAGCGAGCCAAGCTTAACCACAAAGGTGGGAGAGTAGGCCTGCAGGGTGCTCTCCAATATTCGTCCAACGGGGTAGGCTAGCACCAGCATCCAGAACAGCACAATAAAGATTGTGCGGATTGGCTGACCCTGAAACGCTATGGCCGAACGGTTGTAAACGTAAAGGTTTATGCTGAAGTATATCAGCAGGATTATGGAGAAAAAGATGGCGAATGTGCTTTTCACGTGGATGTTTTTTTATCTGTTTAAATTCACTCTATTTTACTTCAACTTTAGGATTTGGCAGGGTAAATCTCAGAAACAAGTAACCCAAAACACCGGCTACAACTGAACCTACAAGAATACCAATTTTTCCGCTTGCCAGCAAGGCGTTATCTGAATATGCAAGGCTTCCTATAAACAGCGACATTGTAAAGCCAAATCCTCCCAGAATTGAGGCTCCAATGATGTGCTTGAAGGAGATTCCTTTGGGTAGCGTTGCAATTTTGGCCTTTATGGCCAGCCAGCTGAAGAGCGAAATGCCCACAATTTTTCCAATTAGCATGGACTCGGCTAGGTTGATTGAGAGCGTAAAATCCGTATCGCCAACGCTACTTAACGAGAGAAATACAACACCAGCGTTGGCCAGAGCAAAAATTGGCATAACAAAGTAGGCCACAAATCCGTGTAGGCTATTCTCGAAGCGCTGCAGCATAGGTTGAACCTGCCGGTTAAGATACTCTATCGATTCTATAGCACCCAGCTGTGTTTTGGTGAGAAATTGCCTTGGCGTTTTTTTACACTCCAGCAGTTTTGCCTTTTCCAGCAGCCTGTTGGAATACTTGCTCAATCCAATTCGCCTGTTCACCGGAATGGTTAGCGCAACAATTACGCCCGCTATGGTTGGGTGAATTCCCGAGAGGAGAAAAAGATACCAAACACCAATGCCTCCTACAACAAAAAGCCATTTGGCGTTTACGTTGAGCATGTTGGCAATGATTAAGATGGCAAGAATGGCCGCAGCCCCAATGAGGTAAATCCAGAATAGCTGATGGCTATAAAAAATGGCAATTACGGCAATGGCCCCAAGGTCGTCAACAATGGCAAAAGCGGTGAGGAATATTTTTAGGCTGAGCGGCACCCGTTTGCCCAACAGCTGCAAAATTCCCAGCGAGAAGGCAATATCGGTAGCCATTGGGATACCCCAGCCTTCGGCTCCGGGCAGGTTATGGTTAAGTAGCAAAAATATAAGTATGGGGACAACCATGCCACCAGTTGCCGCAACAATTGGGAGGGCCGCCTTTTGCAACGACGAGAGTTCGCCGGCAACAATCTCTTTCTTTATTTCAAGGCCGATTACAAAAAAGAATATGGCCATGAGCCCGTCGTTAATCCAAAGAATCAGCGGTTTGGAATGTGTCCAACTTCCAATGCCAAATGTTAAATTGGTATTCCACGTGCTAAAGTAGGATTGTGAAAATTCGGAGTTGGCCCAGAAGAGCGCTATAAATGCGGAGAGAAACAGTATTATACTACTGCTGGACTCCAGCGCTACAAATCTCTGAAATGGATCGAAAAGCTTCTTCATCTTCAATTTTTTACTTAAGGTTAACAACCGTTTGGCTATTTTGCTCAATTAATCCCACCAAATTGGTTGTTCGCATGTTGCCAATATACATTTTATAAAAAATGAATACCAATTTGTGACATTGAGCAGGTCATAAACTCTGAGTATGACCTGAATGTTTTATATTTGGCTTCTATTGAGTAGTGTGCTATAGTGGCCACTTCTTTTAACTGTTCTGGTTATGCAATTTAAGACAGTTTTGACCATAGTTGCTTTTGCTTTGCAATTTAGCATTGCCTATGGACAAAAGGATAGCGTAATTGAGCACTATTCTACCCTCAAGGATGATTATAATCAAATCAAATATCTCTACCAATCGGCAAACAAGGTTGTGGCCGATAATCCAGCCTTGGCCAGTAATTACCTTCTTTTGGCTGAGTCAATCTTTAAACCAGGAGATTCTTGTTCCTTAAAGCCATTAATAAGGTCTGGTTTTATTAAAGTTTATCGCTTTCAGGGTAAGCTCGATGAAGCACTGGTAGAATCGAATAAAGCGTTAGATGAGCTAGAGACCTGCAGCAATGATTATGTGAAGGCAGGTGTATTGCTGGCAAAAGGTGGCATCTGCTTCCGGTTGGGAAAGAACGACGAGGCGGTTGAGGTGCTCGAATCGGCAGAGAAAATTTTCATACAGCTGGCACTCGATAAGGAACTTTCAAGCGTTTACAACCTTCTTGGGGGTGTTCAGTGGGCTCGAGGAAACTATCCAAAGGCCATTGAAACATTTCTAAAGGCCATTAAACTAAAGGAGAAAGTAAACGATTCCATTGGGATTGCAAATGTTTACAACAATATTGGAATTATTTATGATGACCAGAAGGACTATAAGAATGCGGTTATTTGGTATCAAAAGGCCCTTGCAATTTACCGGGCCAAGGATTTTAACTCAGGCTTGCGAAATGCGCTCAACAACCTAGGCGTTGCTTACAAAAACATGAAGGAGTATAACAAAGCCTACATGGTATTGGAGGAGTCACTACTCATGGAAAAAAAGGTGGGCAATATTTCAGGTATTGGGTATTCGGCCAACAATATTGGGGAGGTGCTTTTGCAGAAGGGAAACTATGTGCATGCTGAGGTCTATATTCAAAAGGCCATTAATTCCCTCATGGAGTGCGGTGAGGAGAGTGGTTTACCTGCCTGCTACATAAACCTAGGTCGTATAAATGAGAAGCTTGGCCGTCGTAATCAAGCGGTTATATTCTTGCATAAGGGGCTCTCCTTAGCGCTGAAGTATAAGGATTTAGAAAAGCAAAAAGAGGCCAACTATTGGCTTTACTCAATACGGAAGGAGCAGGGAGACTTGGGCAAGGCGTTACGCAATTTTGAACAGTTTCACTCCATAAGCGATACCCTGAATGGGGTTCAGGCTAAGAAGCAGCTCAATGAGCTTATGGTTCAGTATGGATCGGAAAAGAAGGAGAGCCGCATTCAAACGCTCGAAAAGGAACAACTATTTCAGAATGTTCTATTGAAGAAAAAAAGGCTGGAACTGCTCATTGCTTCCATTGCCAGCTTGATGCTTCTTGTTTTGGCTATCATGCTTTTCTATAATTACTATCAGAAGAGAAATGCTTTTCGTGTTCTTGCTCTTAAGAATATTGAGATTGAAGAGCAGAAGGAGGAGATGTCAACTCAGCGCGATGAAATAAGCAAGACCAACTTAAGGATTACCGACTCCATTCACTACGCCAAGACCATTCAAAATGCCCTACTAACTCCCTTCGATTCCATAAAAAAACACTTTTCATCTTACATCTACTTTAACCTGCCAAAAGATATTGTTAGTGGTGACTTTATTTGGACTGGCATGCATGGTCGGAAGATGATTATTTCCGCTGTTGATTGCACGGGACATGGTGTTCCGGGAGCATTCATGAGCATGCTGGCCATAACCTACCTCAACCAGATATTTTCGGAGGTTGAGGAGGTGAACCCGGCTTGGTTTATTTCAAGAATGAAGGAGAAGATAGAGCAAGCGTTACATCAACGGGGCCGCCTCGACGATAGCCACGATGGGTTGGCCATTAGTCTGGCGGTTATTGATGTTGATACTCGACAGCTAGATTTTGCCTCCGCTGGCATGAAATCGGTAGTTCTCCGCAGAACCATAAAGGGAAATGAGGTAATTAGGCTTAAAGGCAATACAACCGCCATTGGGTACTACAAGGGTGGATCTGACTTTCACATCAACAGCGTTAACTTACTACCCAACGATCGCTTCTTCATGTTTTCCGATGGCTATGCCGATCAATTTGGTGGCCCAACAGGACGACGTTTGCTCTACAAGGGATTTGCAGAGATTATTTCCCGCAGCGCGGACCTGCCCATCGAGAAGCAGCTGGAGGTAATAGAAAGTAGCTTCTACCAATGGAAGGGTGATAGGGAGCAAATTGACGATGTCATGGTATTTGGTTTGGAGATATAAAACCTATATTTGCAGCTCTTGTAGGCTTTTATGGCAGGAGAATTTCTAGTTCCTGCAAATTGATATTACCGCGATGAAAATATTGGTCGACGACAAGGTCCCTTTTCTGGAAGATATTCTAGACAACTATTTCGACGTTGCATACAAGCCTGGTGGCCAAATTGTGCACGATGAGTTGGAGAGTGCCGATGCGCTGCTAATAAGGACACGTACTGACTGCAATCGCAATTTGTTGCAGGGCACGTCTGTAAAGCTAATCGCCACAGCCACCATCGGCTACGACCATATTGACACTGATTTTTGCCATAGCGCCAACATTGCTTGGCGTAATGCGCCTGGATGCAATGCATGGGCAGTGCAGCAGTATGTTGTTGCTGCTATTCTGGAGCTAGCCATTAAGTATACACTTCCCATTGATCAGCTAACGCTGGGCGTTGTTGGTGTGGGGCATGTTGGCTCTAAAGTTGCGTTGGCCGGCGAAGCCTTGGGAATGCGCGTTTTGCTTTGCGATCCTCCACGGCAGCGGGAGGAGGGTGGCAATTTTGTTCCACTGACTACTATTATGTCGGAGTGCGATATTATCACCTTTCATGTTCCATTAACTATTGATGGTCTGGACAGAACCTACCATATGGCCGACAACTTCTTCTTTGCAAAACTACAGCGAATGCCCTTCATCATTAACACCTCGCGTGGGGAGGTTGTACACGGCGAAGCGCTCAAGCGGGCGTTGGTTGGTAGAACGGTGAAAGGGGCAGTTCTCGATGTGTGGGAGCGGGAGCCAGAAATTGATGTGGACCTGCTGCGATTGGTGGATATTGCTACCCCTCATATAGCTGGCTATTCGGTGGAGGGAAAGGCAAACGGAACAGCTATGGCGGTAAGGGAGATAAGTAAATACTTTGGGCTTGGCATCGACAGTTGGTATCCTCAAAGAGTTCCTAAGCCAGCAAATCCACGAGTCGTTGCTTTAGGAAATAATTTTTACGAAAATCTTTATGCGCTGGTGTCAAGGGCATATCGAATCGTGAACGACGATCTTTCGCTACGAATTAATCCGTCGGGGTTTGAGCATCTGCGCGCGAATTATGCTTTCCGCAATGAGTTTTCGGCATATACAATAGCCAAATCTAGCCTGAGCGATGCCAAGAGGGTCGACCAATTTAGAATGTTAGGATTCCAGGTTGATTAATTGCTAGAAGTTTATAACCCACATGGTGCGCTCTTCGGCCACGCACAACTCACAAAGGCTAATAAGGGACTGGCTAATTTGAATAAGCTTACGCACGTATGCTCTCCAACGCGCCTTCCAGTTTTTATCGCGGTGTTCCAGCTCCTCAAAAAGGTTCTTGCCCATGAAGATGCTCGAGAGGTATTCCCTCAGCTCCTCCAGTGAGTTAATAGCCTTTATGCGATCCATATTTTCCTTCAACTCGTTGATAAGGGGAATAAGGTTTCTGGAATTAAACTTGGTGGCCCCATAAAAATCGTAGAGGTGATTGCTGCGCTCAAAGCAGCCAGCGAATATGTTGAATATATCAATGTTCAGGAATTTCGATTCACTATCGCACTTGAAATAGATTTCGGAATTTCCGGTAATATTGAATTCTACAAAGTTGAAAACTTCTTCTCGGTTTAATAGTCCCAGTTTCATACCATTTCGATAAACAAAATTAAAGACTGCTTTATTTCCCTCCACAAGCTATTTCTGTTTCTATCTACCTCGATTATGCACAGAAATCAATGATTTACGCCCCTCCAACGCCTTTTATGGCTTTGGGAAGTGAAAATTCACATGTAAATTTATGTTTTTTTTGCTTAAGGCTCAAGTAAAAGTTTGGCAGTAAAAATTTTGCCGTGGAAAATACTGCTATTTTTGACCAGATATAAAAGATTGTATGGTTGGAACGCTGGTAAACGTTGCGGCAATTTTGGCCGGTGGAACTATTGGAATGCTATTTCGCTCCAAGTTTCCAGAAAATATTCGAATAATTGTTTTTCAGGCAATGGGTCTCTTTACCCTGGTGCTGGGAATATCGATGGCTTTGAAACTCAATGAACTATTGCTGGCAGTATTTGCTCTCATTTTAGGAGGCGTTACGGGTGAGCTGCTGCGCTTGGAGTCACGCATGGATAATTTGTCCATTTCGCTGAAACGAAACCTGAAGATGGGAGACGATCGTTTCTCGGAGGGGCTCATCACCGCCTTTTTGATGTTTTGCATGGGTTCCATGACAATATTAGGTGCACTGGAGGAGGGAACAGGAGGATACCCAACGCTTCTCTTTGCCAAATCGCTTATGGATGGTATTTCTGCCATTGCTCTAACTACCGCTTTTGGGCCTGGTGTAATTTTTTCTGTAATACCGCTATTGATTTACCAAGGCGGGCTCACCCTTCTTGCACGATACTTTGGCCATAGCCTCCCGGAACCAGCCATTACCCAAATGACGGCAGTTGGCGGTATTCTGCTGATTGGTCTTGGCATTAATATTTTGGATATTAAAAAGATTAAAATTCTCAATTTATTGCCAGCATTGGTTTATATAGTGCTGTTGGTTGTATATTTGGGTAAATATGTAAAGTAGCCATGGCCTTACCTCAGCTCGATATTATTAATGCTCTTGCCCTATCGCATTTCGGGGTGAATCCAACCTGCGTTGTACCACTTGCCTTCTCCGGTTCTAATCGGCGCTATTTTAGAATAGAGGTGAGTGGAAAAACCTTCATTGCCGTGGTTGGTGACGACATTGAGGAGAATAAGACCTTTCTCTATCTAACCCAACATTTTGCGGCAAAGGGGATTGCGGTGCCCAAAATTGAGGCTGTAAGCAAAGATCAATCAGCTTACATTCTGGAGGATTTAGGAAAACAAGATCTATTTTCCATAATTACCGATTCTGAAGTCGAGGTTGCAACCAAAACTTCTCTACTTAAAAGGGCGCTCGAAAAACTTGTTGATATTCAGATTGATGGTGCTGAGGGACTCGACTTTATGCGTTGCTACCCACAACCCTCATTCGACGCTACCACCGTTATGTGGGATTTGAACTACTTTAAGTATTGCTTTTTAAAGCCTTCGGGCATTTATTTTAACGAATCTTTACTGGAAAACGATTTCCTCTGGCTTGCTCAAACCCTTGCAACAAGCGAGGGAAACTACTTTCAATACCGCGATTTTCAATCGAGAAACATAATGGTTCGTGACTCCGGCGAGCTGGTGTTTATTGATTACCAAGGAGGACGACGTGGGCCTTTGCTTTACGATGCGGCCTCGTTTATATACCAAGCTAAAGCAGGGCTTTCGGAGAAGCTCAAAACGGAACTTTTTGAGCATTACCTAGAGGTATTATCAGCCAAGGTAGCCATCGATAAGGCTAGCTATCGCGAGCGATTTAAGCTCTTTGTGCTATTCCGAACTTTACAGGTGCTTGGAGCTTATGGGTTTAGAGGTTACTTTGAACATAAGCCCCATTTTTTGCAGAGCATTCCATTTGCCATTAAGAACCTGAACGAGATGCTTCGACAACAATTGCTGGAAGGAACCTACCTTGCCGAAGTGCTCTCCAATCTCACACTTAAAGAGTTTGGCGGTGAACAACTAGCCGCGTTTAATGGTTTAACCGTGGAGGTATGGAGTTTCTCCTACCGGCGAGGTGTGCCGGACGATCTTTCAGGAAATGGTGGTGGTTTTGTGTTCGACTGTAGAGCGGTATACAACCCTGGACGTTCACCGGAATTGGGAAGCCTCACTGGTCGCGACAAGGAGGTGGTTGCTTTCATAGAATCTTCGTCGGAGATGGAGAATTTTCTTGATGGAGCCAATCAGCTAGCCAATAAATCGGTTGAGCGCTATTTGGAGCGCGGGTTTACCAACCTGATGCTCTCCTTTGGATGCACCGGTGGTCAACATCGTTCGGTGTATGCTGCCGAGGCGATGGCGCACAAAATCAAGAGCCATTATCCCGAGGTTAGGGTGGTGCTCCATCACCGCGAGTTAGGAATAATCGAAACAATGTAAGCAATGGGTAACACATACTGCAAAAGCGACAAGAAAGGTAAAAAGGAGGGTGGCGACGAGGCCAAGTATCGTTGCAAGCGCTGTGGTCGCTATGCCAAGAAGGAGGAGAAGGTATGTAAACCCGAAAAGGTAAAGTGATGAAGGCGATGATTTTTGCTGCTGGTCTTGGCACACGACTTCAACCCATTACCAACCAAACCCCTAAGGCGCTGGTTGAGGTTGGTGGAGAGCCATTACTTGGATACCAGCTAAAAAGGCTTGCCCATTTTGGTTTTACCTCTATCGTGGTGAATGTCCATCACCTTGGAGCACAAGTAAAGAGTTTTCTTTCCAACTTTAGAATCGCTGGGGTTGAGATTGCCATTTCCGACGAGAGCGATATGCTGCTCGATACCGGTGGTGGCCTTTGGAATGCCGCACCATTTTTTAGCGACGGGGAGCCATTTCTGGTTCATAACGTCGACATTCTTTCCAACGTTGATTTGGGGAAATTATATCAGCAGCATAAATCCACCAGCGCACTGGCAACTCTCCTCGTAAGCGAGCGAGAGAGCAGCAGACATTTCTTGTTCAACAAAATGGACCAACTTCGAGGTTGGGAGAATGTGAAAACGGGGGAAAAGAAGTTGCCTTGCCGATTGGAAGAAACCTTGATGCCACTTGCTTTTTCTGGTATTCATGTTATTAACCCCACAATCTTTTCATTGCATCATCAAAATGGCACATTTTCCATTATCGATGTTTACCTTCAGCTTTGCTGCCTCAATTCAATAGTGGCATACAAAGTTTCTCCTGAAACAATAATTCACGACATCGGTACACCTCAAAAGTTGGAGGAGGCAAACCGTTTTATTGCAGAGGGAAAATTCAACTCGTTGATTTCGAAATAGCGAGGTTATAGCTCCCTTGGGTTTAAGGTCAATCAAACCCTTATTTTTCTTGCTTAGGCTGTTGAGGAGCCCTAAACGGTCTTCTGTTTTCCTTCGACTTCCATGGCAGTCGACCACTCCTGTCGGAATATTTTATTATGAAGTAGGTAATGGCTAAGCCCAACAGCATGGCCGCATAGGGGATGAGATCGCTATTGGGTTGCTTGGCTGAATCCCAGATAATTACCTTTCGAGCAATGGCAATTATGGCCACCAGCACCACAATTTCCACATGAACAATGTCCTCTTTCAAAAAAGCTTTTACCGTTTCGAGCAGCTCTATTCCAATTAGAATTACTAAAAATAGGCTAAAGAGCTCCATCAGATTTTCGGCTTGGACAAAGTAGGGTGGCTCGAAGAATTTTTTTGCAATGGTAATTACCACATCGGCTGTGGCAAATAGAAGTGTTATGGTAATAATGGCAATCAGGATGAAAATAATACCCTTTTCAAGAATTCGGACGTAGCGTATCATAATGTCAGTTTTTTTACTAAAACATAAGGAATAGTCGATAGATTCAATAGTACAAAGTGCGATAACCACTTTTTACTACATTTGTTATTCGAAATAAAGATAGGAAAATGGAGTCAACATTGCAATTCATGGAGTTCCTAAAGGCCTGCATTACGCCTGTTGCGTTGATTTCGGGCGTGGGCCTTATTCTGCTTACCGTAGCCAATAGGCTTGGCCGAGTGATTGACCGAATTAGGATACTGGTAAATGAAATCGACCGTGATGATGTGAAGCGACGCGATGAGAAGGTGAGGGAAATTCGGATTCTTTTTCTTCGTGGTCGTTACCTACGCAGCTCCATTGCCCTAATTATGGTAAGCGTAATTGCCAGCTGCTTGATGATACCGGTTCTGTTTGTAATGGTGTTGCTCAACTTCGACCTGAAGCTGCTGGGATACCTGCTTTTTACCCTATCCACGCTCTCCATTCTGGTATCAGCCATATTCTTCTTTATGGATGTGCTGCTTGGGCTTAAGGCGCTGCATTTGGAGGCGGATGAGCATTTGGGAGCGTAATTCATTAAAACATTGTTGTTTTTCTCCTTCTCTGTAAACTTTTTTTGATAGATGAGGAGGAGCAACAGCTTGATTAATATTGATTTGTTAATTAGATTAACAAGATACAATGGAATTAACCGATAAAGACCTTACGCTATTTACGCCCTATCGTATAACCTCGGCCGACACCGATATGGATGCACGGCTTCGGCTTAGCGGATTATCCAACCTCCTTATTCAATCGGCCATTAGCTCGGCCGATAGCTTAGGTTTTGGTTTTGGTGGTCTCAAGCAGCAGCATCTTTTTTGGGTTCTCAGTCGCATGACCATTGAAATATATCGACCACTCAAGTGGTATGAGGAGGCCGTTGTGGAAACCTGGCCCAAGGATATTGAGGGAATTATCTACCTCCGCGACTTTATTGTTAGAGATAAGGCTGGCGAGGTGGTGGCAAAGGCAACTTCGGGTTGGCTGGCCATTGATTTGAAAACCAAGCGACCAAAACGAATTGATGGGCTCGATGGTGAGCTGTTTATGTGGCTTAAGGATAAGCATGCGCTGAATGAGTCTCCAGAGAAGTTGACTGCCATATCTAGCGGTGACAACTTTGAGGTTAAGGCCACCTACTTCGACATCGACCTAAACAAGCACGTAACCTCCACGCGCTACATCGATTGGATGATGGACTCGCTGCCACTTGATTTTTGCCGAACCAACTATCCAAAGCGTTTTTCCATTAACTATCTCAAGGAGACAATGCCTGGGGAAGTTATTCGTTTTATGCGCAGTAAGGGGGATGCTCAAAGCTGTTTCCACTTTGAGGGATTAAACCTCACCAGCAACACCAATGCTTTTAGAGGAAAGATTGAGTTTTGAGTTTTCCAATTTTTACCTAATTTGAAAGTGCTGAACAAGGTCAAGAATTATTACTTTTGGATGGCTTGCTGGGAAGAATTTGTGTAAAGCAATTTATTGTGAAAGGGGAATGGCCACACTTAGCAGCTACTCCGAAAAAATGAATATGTTTTGAAATGAGAAAATTTGCAATTACTCTACTTTTCTCCATGCTATTGGCTGGAGCAGGCTTTAGCCAAACTGCGGAAGTGCCGGCCTTCGATTCTACCGATTTTGCCGTTAAGTCTAAGCTTGCCGAATGGCTTGTGAGCTACAATCAGGTGGCGTTGATAACAGCCGATAGCTTGCGCAGTCAAAACTCTGCAAAGTTGCAGCAAATAGGCAAGGAGTGGTTCTGCTTTCAGGACAGCAATAGTGTTTGGCATGCTGTTTATGGGCGCTTTAGGCATGGGAGCTACAATGTCCTTTTTCATTTTATTGTAAACGGCAACAATGCTGCATACCTTACGCGTTCTAGGCTCGATAGTTCCATGGTTACCAGCTACGCTCGGGCGCTGTATACCGCTGGAAGAATCATTAAACCTCTGCAGGATACTTTGAAGATGAACATGGTTCGTTTTATTCGGCAAAATGAGGATAAGACATTTACAGTTTGGATTTTTCCCGGTCTTCAGCCTGAAGGTTATGCTATTTACGGAGGTGAGTTTGTTTACACGTTTAGTGCCGATGGCAAAAAGGTGGTTGGGAATAGCAGCTACTTTTCGGGAAAGTTTAGGGCGGTGCAGGTAGACCGTCCACAAGAAATTTCGCTTGATTATAGCGAGCTGCAACAGCCAACCATAGGTTCACTTTTCTTTGTTTGGAACTACAAGCCTTACTTTACGCGCATCAACATTCAAAATGCGCACTACACCATTACTGCCATAAATGGAGGAGGAGCCTACTTTTGGGCACACTTCAAGAGAAAGAAAGCCAAGTAAAAAGAACTTTGCCTTTTAGTTGGTTGTAAGTTGTTATGGTGTGAATCTATGAAACCTTCGCCAATGACGAGGAGCTATTTAGCATTGCTCTGAGCAGGTGTTGTTTCTCCATCTTCTTTTTACCACTCAGTTTCGATCGTTTGCCGTTTTTAGGAACGCTGTTTACTCACACGGCATTTTGCTTCGGTAATCTTGGCTTGCTGAACTTTTGCAACTTCCATAAGATGCTCTAGCTTATCCAAGTTGCTCGAACTAAAATATGCTCTTCTTTGTTGTTCGTATTATAGAACTTGAGTGCACTATAACCATGACAACCTACCTTTCAATACTTCGTGGAATAAATGTAAGCGGACAGAAGATGATAAAGATGGACGCTCTACGTAAGATGTTCGAGGATTTGGGTTACACCAATGTTCAAACCTACATTCAAAGCGGAAATGTTATCTTTCAAACCTATGGCGCTGAGCCTCATGCGCTAGAGAAGACCATCACCGAAGGAATACACAACTATTTTTCCCTTGATGTTCCTGTAATGGTACTCACCGCAAAGGAGCTGCTCCAGATTGTTGACAATAATCCTTTTCTTAATGATGGTTCTCGGGATATTGACCACTTGCACATCACCATGCTGCATGAGAGGCCGGAAGCATCGCGTGTAGAGCTGCTGCGGCAGACTTCCTTTCCTGGTGAGGAGTTTATACTGATTGAAGGAGCCATTTACCTACATTGCCCTAACGGTTATGGCCGAGCAAAGCTCACCAATGGATTTTTGGAAAAAAAGTTGAACGTAACGGCTACTACGCGCAATTGGAAAACAACTTCCGAACTGCTACGAATGATCAAGGAGGTGGCGTAAAGCACCTAAAGAGCATGTTATTTCTGTCGACAACAATTGTGCTCAGATAAATGTTTTTGTTTCATTATTCCTTTTAAACTAAATTTTGCACTTATGAAAAAGATGTTTCCTGTGGTGCATTTCGAAATGCCTGCAAACGATATCAACCGGATGGCTAAGTTCTACTCCAACGTATTTGGTTGGCAAGCACAGCATCTGGGCGAGGAAATGGGCAACTATGTTACCGTTTCAACTACCCAAACCGACGAGACAGGACGCCCTGCAACGGCAGGTGCTATCAATGGTGGGTTTTACCCAAACCGAACCGATGGTCAATCTTATCATCCGTCCATTGTTATTGCGGTGGATGATATTCTGGAATCTATTAAAAAGGTTACGGAAGCCGGAGGCAAGGTTCATGGCGAACCTGTTGAAATCCCCGGTATCGGTCTTTACGTTTCGTTTATCGATACGGAGGGCAATAGGGTAACCATGTTGCAGCCAATAATGGGTTAATAGAGCAAATTTTGAAGTGAACAATCTACTTTATGAACTTGGATAGAAAGGTTGTGCTGTACATTGCAGCAAGTTTAGATGGTTATATTGCTAAACCAAACGATGATTTGAGCTTTCTCTCCATAGTTCAAAAGGAGGGAGAGGATTATGGGTACGCTGCATTCATTTCAACTGTTGATACGGTAATTCTTGGACGAAAGACCTACGAGTGGGTGATGAGGCAGTTACCT
>DATKVT010000084.1 GCA_035529935.1 Williamwhitmania sp.
CTGGATATCATGCTCACTTGGTTTGCTAACTCCAATTATTATTATAACATATTATCAGCAAAAAGTCAAGGGTAACCCGGGTAAAATCTCCGGGATTTGCGCAGAAAAAAATACTGGGATTATCCCAGTATCTTTTTTTTCACGAATTCGAATATGAAATTGTTTAATTCTTCTTTGACACTCCAATTTAATTCTGTGTCACAAAAATTCTTTTTCATTTCGCCGTCCCACTTTTTAGCAAACCATTCTTCGGCGATTGCTTTTACTTCGGCTTCGGTAAATTTTCCTGCTTTGATGTCCATTAAAATTGTACGCTTTTTTCCTTTGTTGAACCATAATGCTTTTTCCATGCTGTCAGTTTCCCAAAACTTTTCAATAGTGAATAAGCAACGAATTGCGTGATGTGCTTGCTTGGTATCAAAACCAAACTTTTCAATTAAATGTTGCGTGTTGCCTGTTCCTTTGTGTAAAGTGCTCATTTTCTCTCTATGCATTCCCATAGTGGAGTTTAAGAAATTAGGGATATTTGCTTGTGCAATTCTTTCCCTATTTTCAAATAAGAAATCTAAACCGTTGTCATGTGTTCCCTCTGGATTGAATAACACTTGTAAAAAATTAATGTTTCCCTTCCAGATTTGTTCGCCTAACTTTCTAACATCGTGCACTGAAAAATCCACCGTATCGGATATATCAGCAAAAGAGAACATAGTTCCATTGAATAAATCCTCAAATGTAGGTGTGACAAATAACTTAAAATCTCTATCACTTTCAGGTGTTTGTAAATTATGGGCATGGCTTCCCACTAATGCGTTTACTACAATCTCTCTTCCCTCAAATAACTCAGTCATGTTCTCGCCTCGTTTCATATGTACATTATATCATAAATTTCTAAAATGTCAAGGGATTTTAAAAACTGCGCAGGTCAAAATTTTACCCGGGTTACTTGCTCCCTATTCGGAAGCAAGTGATTTTGGTTTTTCGTCTCCTTCGATAGTTTTCTTGAAATACAAATTTCCTGCTGTGTGGTAAATTACAACCCCTTCTGGTTTCATAAAGCCTTTTGAAGCGTGGCTGCCCGTATGCTTTAAATCATCCAAAACGTTTCGGATAACTCTTGTATCAAACATTCCAGAGTATAAAACAGGTACAACATGACAACAAGAGGGTCGATTGCCTAATTCGTCAGACCATAGGTAAGAATTGAAAAGACTAAAGCGTTTTTCTTTCAAACCATAATTTCGTTGAATGCCTTGTCCCCACCATTCGCCGTAATGAAACCCTGTGCCGAGTTTTACAAGTTCGTTTGCATTTTCGATAACCCAGCGGGCAAAGCCAGCATTATCTTTTTCAGGAGTAATCCAACGAGTTCGAGAACCAGCCGAAATTACATAATCAACACCTTCAAAATTTGCATCGACCAATCCTCCGTTTTTTAAGGAAGTTCCCTCTTCGATAGCAACCAACCCGTTTGTTCCATCAATTTTTTCTGTGATAACCATCTCACGAGAAAGTCGTGCTATTTTTCCAAATTCTCGAAATTCCATTTTATATTCCTTATTTGTTTATAAATCAATTATACCATAGATTTGTATAAATGTCAATCCACGATTTTAACCCGGGTAGTTAGTCCGGGACAATTGCCCGGACTTTTGCGCAGGTTACCCTACCATTCCATATCATCACGAACCCCGTCGAACCCGTCTCGCCAAGCTTGTGCGAATGGCAAGCCTTCGGCTTCTTCTTCAGCCTGCTGGTCAAACTTGCTGGCTTCCTCTGCACATTGCTCCAAAAAGCACTCACGCTCTTCAAAGTCATCCCAGCCACCCTCATTCTGATGCCAGTCATCCTGACAATCCCCCATCAAAAACTCGTCGCCAGCCCATCCGAAATCTTCCATTTTTAATCTCCTCTATTGTTTGATTATGACCATATTATAACATGCGGTAGAAGATTTGTCAAGTACCAATTTTCAGATTTTCTTGCGCAGCTCAGGTTTTGACCCGGGTTGTTATGGCATATAAGCCACAGCCTCAAGGACTGTACCGTAAGCATATTCTGGGGTCGGGGTAAGTTGGTCAATCCAAAATGCCATACCATCGTAAACAATTGCTCCGCCCCTATCTTTACAAACCCACTCACGACCATTGATTACAATTTTAGTTTCAAAAGGTAGTTCTGCTGGGCAAGCGATTGCTTTTTCCATCCAGTCCTGCCATCGTTCGCCATTTGATAATGTGCTAACACATTGACCATCAACAAAAGTTAGACAATTTGCTCCGCCGAGAGCTGGGTTATAATGGCTAACTCGCACAAGAATTTTTTGACCAATCGGTGCTTCTTTTTCTTGTGCTAAAACAGTTAGCTTCCCTTCAACAACTGCGTCTACAACTCCATCGTTGTCAATATCAATTTCATAAGTGTTTGTTTTTCTTGCTTCTCGATTGTTTACAGAAATCATTTGCCATACACACGACGTAACTAGCAGAAAGAACATAAAGCAAGCGAGAGTAAATCTTATATTTTGTCTATTGGCTTTCATTTTTCCTCTATTCTAATTGTGTGTATATTATACCTCGTAATCCCTTTTTTGTCAAGGGCAATTTCTGACCCGGGTTCCCGGATGCGCACAAAATAAAAAGCCCATAAGGGCTTGAATAATTTTTAAGTTAGTGAGCCACCACCACACCACTGACGCAGGTGTCGCTGAAACATTTTATTTTTCATTAGCCTTTTCGCCCTTTTTCTTTTTCTGCTCCTCGAGAACAAAAATGTTTTTGTTATCAACACGCATACCATTCTTTTTCTTGTTATACTGTTTCTGCCGTTTTTCCGCTCGGCGTAAACCTTTATCGTTTATTCTCATAGCCATATTATACCACTAAAACTTTGATAAGTCAATACCCAATATTTTGCAAAGTGCTTTTACTACAACCATTGAGCCTACAATCATAATTAATAAACCAAATAAAAGTCCCATTTTATACTCCCTGTACCATTTGATTTGCAGAACTGGTGAAATGTTCAATCTCACCAGCCTCAACCCAAATACTACGTTTTCCATGCCATAAACGAATACCAATTTTAGTACCCTCAAAATTCTCTACGGTGTGGACACCAATTCCAAATAAAGCATTAGCTGAAGCGGAGGTGTCGGTCAAGACCACCTCGTCGCCAATATGAAAATCATTTTCTGCACGTAGAACGGCTTGCTGTTCTTCCCATTCGTCGGCTAAAATTTCAATTTCTGCATTTCCAAATTCGTCAGATAAATTATTCATTTCATCCTCACTTTTTGTTATGACTATATTCTACCACAAAAGTTTTTATTTGTCAAGTGAATTTGAAAACTGCGCATATTTCGACCCGGGTTATTATCCGATTCCCTCAGTCGGATAATGAACGGTTTCGTATGCGTCTACTGCATCAGCCAAAACTTCCAGCAATTCACATGCGGGGGTATTTTCTTTTGCTTC
>DATKVT010000085.1 GCA_035529935.1 Williamwhitmania sp.
CTACGGTGTGGAGACTTTCTTCTATACCATAACATATATTATTGTTCCTGTGGTAGTTGGCTGGTTCCTAATCCGAAGTACTACCCAAGGCTGGTTTGGTGGTAACATCCAAGGTGCCTATAAAATTGTAACCGGAATAGTGCTTCTGCTCACTATTCTGGCCAGCATTGTAATTCATCAGCATAGATTTAAAAATCCTAAGCAAAAGAAGTTTCTTTACCTGCACTTCGACAGGTTATGGAAGAAGATGCTGATGCTTGCATCCTTAAAGGGAATGGTTCAGGGGTATCTGGTTACTGCACCCGCCATTCTAATCATGACCTTAGTTGGCAATGAGGCAACTCTTGGGACTATTCAAAGTATTAGTGGAATACTAACGGCTTTCATACTCTACTTCCTGGGAAGAACGACAAAGCCCAAACATAGGATCTACATTTTTGCCGCTGGTATGACCGTTTTTCTTATTGGTGCCCTTACCAACCAGATTCTGTTTTCCGCCATTGGGGTAATTGTGTTTGTTCTATGTAAAGTGCTGTTCATGCCCTTGCACGATATTGCCTACTTCCCTATTCAGATGCAGGTAATCGATATCTTGTCGGTAAAGGAGAACCGCAGCAAATATGCCTACATTTTCAACCATGAGTTTGGCCTGTATGTGGGGCGATTCTTTGGGCTTGTACTATTCATTGGCCTAGCCTTCTACGTTTCAAAAGATTTCGCCCTAAGGTATTCTCTAGTAATTGTTGCGCTTATCCAGATGCTCTCCATTCCACTTGCGAAAAACATAATGAAAGATTCTTATTCTAAAGAGAAATGAAAAAGTACCTCTTCATCGTAGTCGCTTTAGTGCTGCTAGCCAGCTTAAATTTCTGCACTTCCCATAAGGGAAAGCCTGTGGTTCAAACACCCATAGCGCGCGTCGATCAAATGCCGGACATACCACAGCCGCTTAAAATTATTGACTGGAAAAAGAAAACAATGCAGTTCGACAGCCTTGTTTATGACTTCAACAATCATGAATCCGATGGTCCATACATTTGGCTCGACAGCGCCAGAAGAAACATCAACCAGGTTACGTTTGGCCTATATACAGTGATTGGTGACGTACGCCAGGGACCAAAGAAAAACAATGGGGAGTTTCATGAGGCTTTAACATCCTTGAGCTCGCTGATAAGTGCTGGGCTTAACGGAATCGATAAGACAAACCAGCACGGCTTCAATTACGTGAAGATGGTGCAGAACTATTTCAACAGCGACACCAAGTGGAATATTGTGATGAACAACACCAACCCAACCGTGGCAATGGCTGGTGGTGGTTATGGGCGTGATTGGTGGTACGACGTTTACCCCAACGTGCTTTACTACGCAGTGGCAGCCCTCTATCCCAAGGTTGAAAACACAAATTACATTCTCCAAAAGGTTGCAGACCAGTTCTATAAAGCCGACTCGGTATTGAACGGAAACTACAGCTACTCCTATTTCGACTACGCCAATATGAAGGGCATGCGTAACCAGGTTCCATGGGAACAGGATGCCGCTGGTGGACAGGCTTGGGTACTCTATTCGGCCTATCAAAAATTTGGTGATAAGCGCTACCTAAAGGGAGCTGAAAGTGCAACCGAAGCTTTACTCAACCAGAAGGAGAGTCGCTTTTATGAAATTCTCTTACCATTTGGAGCCTATACCGCCGCAAGGCTAAATGCGGAACAAGGAACCCACTACGATGTTACCAAGCTGCTAAACTGGACATTCGACGGTTGTCAAGATAAGGATGCCCGGTATGGCTGGGGCGTAATTGCCGAAAAATGGGGTAATGACGATGTAGATGGCCTTGTGGGTAGCATTACCGATGGGGGTGGCTATGGATTCTTTATGAATTCGGTAGCCATGGCTTGGCCTCTAGTTCCCATGGTAAAATATGAACCGCAGTATGCAACGGCTATTGGCAAGTATATGCTAAATGCGGTAAATGCCTCACGCCTCTTTTACCCTGACCAGGTTGACAATGCCCACCAATGGTTGCCTGAAATGAAAAATATCACACACGGAATAATTGGATACGAAGGCCTCCGCAAAATGGATGATTACGGTAAACCCATACTTAAAGGCATTTCTCCAGTAGCCACTGGCGATGGACCAAAATGGGTGAAAGGGCAGCCCAAGGAATCGATGTTCAGCATATACAGCACCTCTATAGTAGGTGTCTTTGGGGCCATTGTCCATAAAACGGATGTGGATGGTATTCTCGCCCTCGATTGCAACGCCACCGATTTCTATGGAGAAAACAAGTACCCTGTTTACCTCTACTACAATCCATACAAGGAGGTCAAAACAGTTAACTATACCTCAAGTAGCAGCGTTGACCTCTTCGACATTATTTCCAAAAGATATATGGTTAAGGGTGCTAATGGGAATGTAAGTATTCAGCTGCCAGCCGATCAAGCCTCTTTAATCGTCGTTCTTCCTGCAGGAACAGAGCTTAGGAACGATGGAACGAGAGTGATGGCTGGTGATGCTGTAATTGCCTATAAATAATTTGAGTAGTAGTAGAATTGTGAATTTATTCAACAACCTAAATTATGAAAAGACTGGTATTTCTTGTGATGCTCCTTTCACTTTCCTTAACGATGTTTGCACAGCAGTCGGTGGAAGGAACAGTAACCGATGCCAAAACAGGTGAAACCCTGATAAGCGTGACGGTTCAAATT
>DATKVT010000086.1 GCA_035529935.1 Williamwhitmania sp.
CTCTCGTACAACCAGAAAAGTTGGTTTAGGGCTCTCGTTGCTCAAGCAAAATGCAGAGAGGTGCGAGGGTTCACTTACCATAAATTCAGCGGTTAACGTTGGCACGGATGTGGTTGCTACTTTTAAACATAGCCATATTGATAGGCCAGTTCTGGGTGACATTGCCGGTGTGGTGGTCATATTAGTTACCTCCAATCCTGATATGGATTTTGTGTATAGCCATCGATACAATCAACAAAGCTATGTTTTTAGTACGATTGAAGTGAGAGAAGTGCTGGAGGGTGTTCCGTTAAGTGATTTATCGGTAAGTCGCTTCCTGAAGGAGATGATTAAAGAGAATTTAGAAGCAATTAAAATAGGCGTGTAGGTTATAAAACATGATTTTTCTGCAAGCTAATGTGAAATCGTTAACATAACTTTGTAGGAAATTTAGGCTACTATAAATACGTTAAATAAGGAGAAACTAGTATGGCACAAATTAAATCGTTGGCCGATTTGAAAAAGTTACAGGCTGGCATGCTGTCGAAGATGGAACTTAGGGAAAAGTCAAATAATCCTGAGAACCGCATTCAAATTAAGGTGGCAATGGCAACTTGTGGCATTGCATCTGGGGCAAAAACCGTAATGGACTTCTTCATCGACCAGTTGGAAAAGCGTGGTATCGATGCAGTTGTAACGCAAACTGGCTGTATGGGTTATTGCTATGCAGAACCAACAATTGAGGTGAAACGACCGGGCGAGGAGCCCGTTGTCTATGGTTTTGTTGACACCAAAAAAGCCGATGAGATTATTGAAAAATTCATTAAGACAGGCGAACTTGTTGATGGAATAATCCCTGTTAACTACGAAAAAATTGACTAACCCCAAGGAGGATACTGTAATGACAAAATATAAAATGCATCTTCTTGTTTGTGGCGGAACTGGATGTCGTGCCTCAGCAAGCGATTTAATTGTTGAAAACCTAAAAAAGGAGCTCGAAGCAAAGGGCCTTCAGAATGAGGTTCAGGTTGTAATGACCGGATGTTTTGGCTTTTGTGAGAAGGGCCCCATTGTTAAGGTGATGCCCGATAATACTTTCTATACTCAGGTTACCCCAAATGACGCTGCCGACATTGTTGCTGAACATGTAATTAAAGGGCGTAAAGTTACCCGGCTTTTATATACCGATCCTAATGCAAAAGAGCATATTAGCGACTCTAAGCACATGGGATTTTACAAAAAGCAAATACGTGTTGCCCTTCGCAACTGTGGATTTATCAATCCTGAAAATATTGACGAGTACATTGCTCGTGAAGGATATATGGCCATTGGTAAGGCGCTTACCGAAATGACACCTCAGGAGGTAATTGACCAGATTAAGAAATCGGGTCTGCGCGGTCGTGGGGGTGGAGGTTTTCCTACCGGAATCAAGTGGGAAATCGCCAGTAAGAATAGCGCTGACCAGAAGTATGTTGTTTGCAATGCCGATGAGGGTGACCCTGGTGCTTTTATGGACCGTTCGGTTCTAGAGGGGGATCCACATTCTGTTATTGAAGCGATGGCTGTTTGTGGTTACTGTATTGGTGCCACAAAGGGATTGGTTTATATCAGAGCTGAATACCCATTGGCTATTACTAGATTGAAAATAGCAATACAACAGGCTCGTGAGTATGGCTTGTTGGGTAAGGGAATAATGGGAAGCTCCTTCGATTTCGATGTGGAGCTGCGCTATGGTGCAGGAGCATTTGTTTGCGGTGAGGAGACAGCCCTTATTCACTCTATGGAAGGACACCGTGGTGAACCTACTGTTAAACCACCATTTCCTGCAGAGTCTGGTTATCTTGGAAAGCCAACCAATGTTAACAACGTTGAGACCTTGGCCAACGTGCCAGTTATTCTCTTGAAGGGAGCAGATTGGTTTGCCAGCATTGGCACCGAGAAATCTAAGGGAACCAAGGTCTTTGCGCTTGCTGGAAAAATTAACAACGTAGGACTTATTGAAGTTCCAATGGGAACAACCTTGCGCGAGGTAATTTTCGAAATTGGCGGCGGCATTAAGAATGGCAAAAAGTTTAAAGCCGTTCAAACCGGAGGCCCCTCTGGCGGATGTTTAACTGAAAAGCACCTAGATACACCCATCGATTTTGACAATCTAATTGCGGCAGGATCAATGATGGGTTCTGGAGGTATGATTGTGATGGATGAGGATGACTGCATGGTGGCCATGGCCAAGTTCTACCTCGAGTTTACCGTTGAGGAATCTTGCGGTAAATGCTCTCCTTGTCGTATTGGCAACAAGCGGTTACATGAGCTACTTGAGAAGATAACCAAGGGAGATGGAACAATGGAAGACCTTGATCGGTTGCGCAATCTGAGCTTGGTAATTAAGGATACAGCATTATGCGGGTTGGGCCAAACTTCGCCAAACCCAGTACTCTCAACTCTTGACAACTTCTACGACGAATACTTGGCTCACGTAAAGGATCATAAATGTCCTGCTGGTCAGTGTAAGAGTTTGATGCAGTATGTTATCGACCCAGAGGCCTGCGTTGGATGTACTGCATGTGCCCGCAACTGTCCGGTTAATGCCATTTCTGGTGAGCGCAAGCAACCTCATGTAATCGACACCGCTGTCTGCATCAAGTGCGGTGCCTGCATCGAGAAATGTAAATTCAGTGCAATCAGCATTCAATAATTTTGGGGGAAAATTGATGGAAACAATTAAGTTGACAATAGATAACAAGCTTATTGAGGTAGAAAAAGGTGCTACCATTTACAAAGCGGCCAAAAAGTTAGGTGTCGATATTCCAGTACTGTGTTACATGGATCTCCATGACCTAGGTATCGAAAATAAGCCTGCCGGTTGCCGCATCTGTGTAGTAGAAGTTGAGGGAAGAAGAAACCTTGCTCCTTCCTGCTCCACCACCTGCACCGAAGGTATGGTTGTTAAAACACATACGCCTCGTGTAATAAATGCTCGTAGAACCGTTTTGGAGTTAATCCTTTCCGATCACCCAAAGGATTGCCTAACCTGCGCCAAGAGTGGTCGTTGCGAACTGCAGGATATGGCTGTTAAGCTTGGTATTCGCCAAATTCCGGGTCAAGAGTTTGCCGAAATGTCTACCTATAGGCTCGACACTTCGCCGGCAATTATTCGCGACATGGACAAGTGCATCATGTGTCGTCGCTGCGAAACCATGTGCAACGAGTTCCAAACAGTGGGTGCCCTCTCTGGTATCAACCGCGGATTTATGGCAGTGGTAGCACCCGCCTTTGAGCAGGACCTTGAAAAATCACCTTGCACATACTGTGGTCAGTGTGTAGCCGTTTGCCCTACTGGTGCCTTAACGGAAGTTGATCACACTCCTAAGGTTATTCGTGCCTTAGCCGATCCAAAGAAAACGGTTATTGTTCAAACTGCCCCAGCCGTTAGAGCTGCCCTCGGTGAAGAATTTGGTCTGAAGGCAGGAACTTTGGTTACTGGTAAGATGACTGCGGCACTGCGTCAGCTTGGTTTCGACTACGTATTTGATACTGACTTTGCCGCTGACCTCACAATTATGGAGGAGGGAACTGAATTGCTCACTCGTCTAGCGCAATTTTTGGGCGGTGATAAGAGTGTAAAACTTCCCATGCTAACTTCGTGCTGCCCAGGATGGGTGAACTTCTTTGAGCATAACTATTCCGATATGCTTGATGTTCCATCTTCAGCAAAGTCGCCACAGCAGATGTTTGGTTCCATCGTAAAATCTTATTTTGCTGAGAAATTGGGCAAAACGAGGGAAGAGTTGGTAGTGGTTTCGGTTATGCCTTGCCTTGCCAAAAAATATGAATGTCAGCGTGACGAGTTTAAAGTTGATGGTAACCCCGATGTTGATTTGTCTATCTCAACCCGTGAACTTGCACACCTCATCAAGGAGTCGAATATAAATTTTGCTGACCTAGCCGAAGAGGATTTTGATCGTCCGATGGGTGAATCAACCGGGGCATCTGTAATTTTTGGAACAACTGGTGGAGTTATTGAAGCTGCTGTTCGTACAGCATACGAATTGCAAACCGGAAAGAAGTTGGAAAGATTAGATTTTACAGAGCTACGTGGTTTAGAAGGTATTCGTTCCGCAACAATTGACTTTAATGGGTTGCCAATTAACATTGGTATTGCGCATGGACTGGGTAACGCTAGAAAATTATTGGATATGGTAAAAGCTGGCAAAGCTAACTTCCATGCCATTGAGGTTATGGCATGCCCAGGTGGTTGCATTGGTGGTGGTGGACAGCCTCTTCACCATGGTAACTCATCAATCCTTAAAGCTCGCCAGGAGGCACTTTACCGCGAGGATGCAGGTAAACCAATTCGTAAATCGCATGAGAACCCATACATTATTAAACTTTACGAAGAGTATTTGGGAAAGCCAATGAGTGAAAAGGCACATCACTTACTGCATACCGCCTATTTCGATAAGAGCAAAAAGGATATTTTTATTTAATGTAAGGAGGAACGGTAAATGTCACATATAAAAATCGAACTAAAGAAAGAGGACGTTGCAAAGCTCAAGGAGATTTGTAAAGCGTTTAACAATGAACCAGGGGAGTTAATTAATGTGCTGCACAAGTCTCAGGAATATTTCGGTTATCTTCCGGCGGAGGTTCAGGAGATCGTGGCCGAGGAGTTGAGCATACCCGTTGCGAAGGTTTATGGCGTGGTAACTTTTTACTCCTTTTTCACCATGCTTCCCAAAGGACAACATCCCATTTCTGTTTGCACCGGTACTGCCTGCTACGTTCGTGGTGCTGAAAAGGTATTAGATGAGTTTAAGCGCATTTTGAGCGTAAATGTTGGACAAACCACTCATGACGGAAAGTTCTCACTGAGCTGTCTTCGCTGTGTTGGTGCCTGTGGATTAGCGCCAGTGGTAATGATTGGCGAAAAGATTTATGGCCGTGTTTCGCCTGATGGTGTCAAGGATATTCTCAAGGAATACGAGTAATTTTAGCATTGTTAGATATGGGGGGCTGCTGAACGCAGCCCTTTTTTTGTTAAAACGTGGTTGGAGATGGTAAATTGGCCTGATTCTTGTTAAAAGCAAAACATGATAGTTTAAACACTATTTGACAAAACGGTTCGTAAAAGTGATATTTGTTAATTTTTGCCATACGAATACTAAGTTTTGTGAATATTCTACCATATTATTTTTGCTTTTCCTCCCAATAAGGGTAATTTCGTATAGAATTTTAACTGCATGACCATGTTTTCATCAATGTTTCTTATGGCTGAGAAGGGAGTTAACCGACTTGGAAAAGTGCTAGTTCCCACATGGGTTGTAATGAATATTGATATTATCTTAGGGCTAATGGCAATATTTGCCTCCTACCTGCTCAGGTTTAACTTTAACATTCCTTTTTCCACCCTCAACAATATTACACTTGCAATAGTTCTTTACTTTTTTGTACGCGTTTCCTCGCTCTACCTGTTTGGTATCAATAAGATGTACATTCGTTATACCAGCATGAAGGACTTAGTTCGACTGGTCTTGGCCATCTTTGTTGGCAATACATTCTTCTTCTTTATCAACTACGGTTTTATATTGGTTTCAGGTAGAGGATTAGTTCCCATTTCCATCATATTAATTGATTTTTTTATTGCCTCCTACCTATTAATAGCATCTCGAATATTTGCAAAATTCTTCATTCAAAACATTCAGAGGGAGGGGAGCAAGCCAGCGATAAATGTTCTACTCTATGGAAGGGAGCACTTTGCTGTTTCGCTGAAGCGTGCATTGGAATCGGATATGAAATCGAATTACAAGGTTGTAGGCTTTGTGCACCATCATTCAAGGATTTACAAAAAGACGATTGAGGGGCTTAGCATTTTTGATCTTTCAGAACTCGATAACCTTATTTCAACCTTCTCTGTAGCTGAGTTGATTTTTGCTGATAACGATATCCCTGCGGAGTATAAAAATATGGTTGTTCAGAAATGCCTAAACCGCGGGGTTCGAGTTAAAAGTATCAAAAACTTTATAGAGTTAACCGTGGATAACACTCGCTTACCTCGGCTGAATGAAATCAAAATTGAAGATTTGCTCGAGCGCGATCCAATACACTTAGATGTTCAGAAAATCTCCTCTTCTTTGAAGGGTAAGACAATACTTGTAACTGGTGCGGCTGGCTCAATTGGGAGCGAAATTGTAAGGCAGGTTTTCTCCTTTAACCCAAGTCGATTGATACTGCTTGACCAAGCTGAAACTCCGATTTACTTTATAGAGTTGGAGTTGAGGGGAAACTATCCACATCGTGCCGATCAAATTGAGGTGGTTGTTGCGGATATTACCGATCCTCTCATGATGCGACACCTTTTTGAATCCCAGCGGATTGATGTCGTTTTCCACGCTGCCGCTTATAAGCACGTCCCCTTAATGGAGAATAACCCCAAGGAGGCAATTAAGAATAACATTATTGGAACTAGGTTAATGGCCGACCTGTCCATGCAATTTGGCGTGGAAAAATTTGTTATGATCTCTACGGACAAGGCTGTTAATCCAACAAATATTATGGGGGCTACCAAGCGGGTTGCTGAGATATACATACAGTCCCTTGACGGGATTTCTCGAACACAGTTTATTACAACCCGGTTTGGTAACGTTTTAGGATCGAATGGTTCTGTAATACCCTTGTTTAAGAAGCAGATCGAATCGGGCGGACCGGTTACCGTTACCCATCCCGATGTTACCCGTTATTTTATGACCATACCTGAGGCGTGTCAGCTTGTTTTGGAGGCTAGCGTTATGGGCCATGGAGGGGAAATATTTATTTTTGATATGGGCAAAAGCATTAAAATAATTGACCTTGCAAAAAATATGATTCGGTTGGCTGGGTATAAGGTTGGAAAGGATATTCAGATTATTTATACAGGCCTAAGACCAGGGGAAAAACTTTACGAAGAGTTGTTAAATAGCGGTGAAAATACCTTACCTACCTATCATTCTAAAATACTGAAAGCAAGTGTAATTAAAATGGATCATGGTGTTATTGCCAACCTTTTGCATGCATTGCACAGCCGACTTTCGGAGGATGTGGATAGTTTTGTGCTAGTTTCAAAATTGAAAGATATTGTTCCTGAATATAGAAGCCAGAACTCGGTTTACGCTATTCTGGACAAGGAGCCGCATGCCGATCGTGGCGGAAAGTTTAAGCGTACACCAATAGTTGTTGCAGGGAGTAACTCTGGGGAGTAGTAACCTGCATCGGCTCAAGTAATGCATTGATTGTTGTTGTTGTTTATGAGCACTAGCATTTTAAATAATTCAGCCAAGTTAGATTAGAGGAAGGAGATGCTCACCTCTTTTAAAAACTTCTCCTCAAGAATCATTGCCATGCGCTTAATCACAGTTCTTCGAATTTCCAACTCAACCGGGAGGCTTGGATCTTGATGCGCCTCGTTTATTCTTGTTCCCACAATAAACTGGATTTTGTCACTTTCGAGGAGCAGTTTTGTAATTGAGTCTGCAGGCCCCTTGCCAAGTTGCGTTGTATCATTGTAACCATCTAAAATTTCGTTTGTTTTTCCAAGAGTCAATATCCCTTCGGTTATCAAATCTGCTCCTTCCATGTGAGAAACTGGGGGCAACTCTGGGTCTATAAACTCAAAGCTGTCCTCGATTGTTTGGTTGAGTTCTCGAGCTAGGATATCGCTTGTAGTGGCTCCACAAATTATTTTCTTTCCGTTGAATTCCTTATATTTTTTTGCAAGTTTCTTGTCATTTTCCAAGTCGTATGGCGGACCAGTGCAAATGAGAAGTTTGCGTGGCTCCCGGAAGTAGATAACTGCGCAGCTTGTATCGTCCTTGGAGTGGTAGCCATCGTTGACGTAGGCCATATTAACCACCTTGGAGGATAGCTTTGTGGCTGAAATGTCAGGTTCAGCTTTAACCATTCTGTGCGCAAAGGCATTGGCGTTTTCAACTCCCCAACCGAATGGGTAATCTTCGGAGCCCATCCCTGATTGGGCAACTCCATCGCTCCATACGACAATACGGTCCTCCTTCTCCGGTCGAAAGATGCAGCTTCGAAGTTCTTTACCCGCGTTTTTTTCGCTCTGAAGTATTATGCATTGCCATTGTGGATCGAAGGGTTCACTCCCTCGCATTATAAAGCATTGTGGATTGTCATACTCCAAAATCTGAACTTCACCATCATGTGCAATATCAATAATGGTGAAAGTGGCGTAACTCATTTTTCGGATGCTACACACCGGTAAGGTGTTCATTATGATTTCGGCAATGGTATATACATCCTTGTGTTCCTTGGTAAAGTTCAGCGCCATGGTGGAGGTAAGAGTGGCGAGCATATTGGCTTTTACGCCATGGCCCATGCCATCGGAGAGAACAACTATGGTTCTATCTTCCCCTTTCACACGTTGGGATAGAAAAACATCACCACAAATACGCTCTCCTTCGTGGTTTTTTTGCTGATAGCCAACTTCGATAAAAAACTGGTCGTTCATAGCTACCTCTTGGTGGGTCCTTCTTTGAATGCTTTAATAATTGAGTTGAGCATCTGCTCTGTTTCCGAAGCACCTTCACCAAGCAGGAAACCAATATTTTGAACCATAGACAGATTTTTGTCAATAACGTCGGTTAAGCGCTTAAGAACCTCCTCTTTACGAACTTCTGGCGCGTACATATCGCGTAGGATTGCACCCACTATGCTACCCTTTTTTATGGTAAACACCGAAATGTTTAGAAGCACCTCCTTGTAATTTAGGTCGCGGTTCATAACGTCCTCCCCATTTTGCAGCACGTAGGAGAACTGATTGTAGATGTTGTAGGGCAAAAGTGTTTTTAAGTCGCCGCCCACCAGGCCAGGAATTATTTCGCTGATTTCCAGTGCATCATCACCTAGGAGATCTATAAAACTTTGATTGGAGTGAACAATTTTCAGCTTTTTGTCAGCAATTACCACCGCTGAGGGAAGCTTTTGCAGCATGGCATTAACCGTTTCCATTGCCTCTTTGGCCGATTGCTGCTCCAGCCTTGATGTTTTTTCCGATTCGCGCAGGGCGTCCTGGGTTTTGGCCAGCTTTTCATTGGTGGTTTTCAGCGTTTTGATATACTCCTGCCGGTTTTTCAAGGTGTAGTTAAGGCACATATCGGTATGGGCCAACCCTTTTGAGACGGCAACTGCAAAATCGCGGCATGAGTCGTAACCACAGGCACCGCAGCCCGATTCTCGCTTGATAAACTCTTTGCCCACCACCTTGAGGACCTCCTTGATTCTCTCCTCTGATGGCTCCTGAATGCGCTGGTCATTACTGGAATATATTGCGGTGAAGTCGTGGGTCAAATGTTTGGCCATGGCCTTTTCCCACTTTTCCTTGTCGAATTTCTTAAGCCTCTTCTTAGCATAGTCTATGGTTATAGAGCGGCGAATGAACTGTCTACCTCCATATGATGTTCCAGGACCCATGATACAACCTTCACAATAAAAGAGGTTGAAATGGCGTCTGATAGCATCAACGTTTCCTTCAAACTCTCTCATGCTTTCCAATACATTATTTCTACCTTCGGTGGTAATAACCTGCCCTGTGAGTAGATCTTCGCTTATATCTACTGCTTGAATTAGGCCATTGCTAATGGGGTATGACGAACCTTTGTAGCCTATTGGCTCATCGAATTCGGAAAATTCAAGCATATTCTCATTGATCTTGAATTCTTGAAAAAGTTCTCTAAGCTCTACAAAGGTTAGTACTGAGTCAATTCTACCATCGTCGGAAAAAAGCAGTGCTTCGTCCTTATTGGCAATGCAGGGGCCAATGTAAACAACCTTTACATCGTCGCCATACTCTTTCCTAATCACCTTGGCGGTGGTTATCATTGGCGAGACGATGGGAGCCAAATTGCTGAGCAGGTTGGGATGAAATTTTTCTACAAGCTGAACAATTACGGGACAAGTGGTGGTGAGGTAGTATTTTCCGTTAAAATTCTCAAACAATTCTTTATACTTCTGGGCAACAAGATCTACTCCAAAACTTACCTCACAAACATAGGTAAAGCCTAGCGAGCGGATCATTTGCACAAATTTCCGATAGTCTGTTATGTCCACAAATTCACCAGAAATACTGGGAGCGCAAATTGCCGCCGCCTTGCCGCCCGATTTTAGAATTTCCTTGGCCTCCTCCTTCGACGAGCGATAGTTAATGGCCTCCACAGGGCATATGTTGAGGCAGCTTCCACAGCCGATACACCTGTCGGATATTATGTGGGCAATATCCTCGCTGGGTTTTACTTCGATGGCTTTTACAGGGCACACCCTAACGCATGCGTAGCAACCAATGCAAGTGCTGTCGTTTATTGAAAAGAGCTCCATTTCGCTACTGTTTAATGCCAAATGCTTTGTTTAAAATTTCCTGAACCATGCTTGGTGTCACCTGTCTATACTCTATATCGTTTACCTTAATAATTGGTCCGTCGCTGCAGTTTCCAAAACAATGTCCCCCATGAAAGAACGCACTATTCTTCAGCCCTTTTGCTTCTAGATATCCGTTGATTTCCTGCATAATTGCCTTGTTGCCCCTTGAAAAGCAAGAACTTCCCAGACAGATAACAATTTCGACATTATTTTCGATATTCGACATTTACTACTCTATTTCTACACTTATACCTGAATCTATGACCGAGTCAAATTTACGATTTTTTATGAAGCAGAAGCAATCTGTTATATTTTGAACAGAACTGGAAAGTGTTTTATTTAAAAGGCTTTTAAATAAGATGTGCTGCATAAAAAACTCTCTCTCTCATGGCGTATTTCGTTAAAAAAGATATAATTTTCACGGCAATCGACATGCCTGTTAATGTTATTCAATAATCAGTGCTAGTGAATTCTCACCTTAAGTACTATGGGCGAAATTGATATTAATGAGATTCTTGATAAGCACCGTCACCATGGGAGCGAGAGCCTAATTCCTATTCTGCAAGAGATTCAAGATAAGGTGGGCTTCATTCCAGAGGATGCCATCGAAGAGGTTGGCCTGATGCTAAAAATTCCAGCGGCCAAAATTTTTGGGCTTGCCACATTCTATAACCAGTTTCGTTTTGGACCAAGGGGGAAGTTTCATATTGTTCTCTGCAATGGAAGTGCATGCCATATGGTTGGCTCAACCACCTTACTTGAGCATATTGAAAAGGACCTTAAAATTAAATCGGGTCAGACTACCCGTAACGGTTTATTTAGTCTTGAGGTGGTTCCCTGTATGGCAGCGTGCTCCGAAGCTCCATTGATGGTTGTAAATGGAATTTTTTACTCCAAGTTGACACAGTCTGGTGTGAAAGAAATACTTGAATCAATACGCAAGTCTCAATAGCTATGACCACAAATACCTGTGACTACAGCAGTCAAATCCAGATGATACGTGACATTCTCCTTTCGGAGGAGAGTGCGTCCATGGCTTTGTGGAACGAGCAACGACCATTCATTAAGTTCGATAAGGTCACTCGACCTGTGATATTTGTTTCTATAGGCTCCCATGCAATTGTTTCCGGTGCCGAAAGTATCTTGTCCGCTATTACTGCTTATGTGCAGGAGCAAGCTATTGATGCCGACGTGGAGGTGGTTGGTAGCTATGGGCTTTTTAGCCTTGAGACTCTGGTTGAGGTTCAGCTCCCAGGGATGGCGCGCGTAGCCTTGAAACAGATAAAGCCAGAGGATGTGGGAGTGTTGCTTGATAGCGTTCTCAATCGTTTTTTGCCTGATGGGAAAGCCGTGTTTCAGCATCGAAGCGATTTGCACCAGGCTTGGCCAAATGTGCCTTTTTTCGATGAGCATCCCTTCTTTTCGAAGCAGCATAGGGTTGTTCTTGACCTTTGCGGTAAGTATAATCCAGTATCGCTTCCACAGTATGTTGCCAACGGTGGGTTCTTCTCTTTTGCTAAGGCCATCCGAAGTTACACTTTCTCCGACATTTGCGATATTATTGATAGAAGTGACCTGCGTGGTAGAGCAGGTGGAGGTTTCTCAGCTGGGAAGAAGTGGCGGATGGCTCTGGAGGTAGCCGCAGAGAGCCGCTACGTTATTTGCAATGCCGATGAAAGTGACCCTGGTGCCTTTATGAACAGGCTTCTGTTGGAAGGTTCTCCTTTCAGAGTCCTTGAGGGAGTGGCTCTTGCAGCCTATGCCAGCGGTGCCAATCGCGCATTTATTTCAACAAGAAATAGGTATTCGCTTGCGGTGAGTAGGCTTGAAGAGGCAATTGCCACCCTGCAAGAGGTTGGTTTGCTTGGAGAGAATATCCTTGACAGTGGCTATAACTTAGTAATTAAAGTTAAGAAGGGCCCTGGAGCATATGTTTGTGGTGAAGAAACGGCCTTGATTAGGAGTTTAGAGGGTAAGCGAGGTATTCCTTCCTCTAAACCACCATACCCAACAACCGCTGGGTATAAGGGTAAGCCTACCGTGGTGAACAACTTGGAAACCTTGGCGAATGTGCCGTTGATACTTTCAAAGGGGCCAGATTGGTTTCGCTCATTGGGTACCGAGACTAGTAAGGGAACTAAAATTTTTGCACTTAGTGGAAAATGTGCGGAGACATGTGTGGTAGAGGTTGAGATGGGAACATCTTTAAATTCGTTACTTGACTTGGCTGGAGGAATGGCAGGAGAATCTACGTTGAAGGCAATACAAATTGGTGGACCTTCGGGAGCTTGTATTCCGCCCTCCCTTATGGCACTCAAAGTAGATTTTGAGGAGCTCAAGGAGAATGATATCCCAATGGGGAATGGAGGAATTTTAGTATACGATGAGAAAACCTGTATCCCCGATATGGTAAAGTTCTTTATGGGCTTTATACAGAATGAATCCTGTGGAAAGTGTATTCCTTGTAGGGAGGGATCACAACGGATGTTGGAAATATACCAGAATATAACTAGGCGGCCAGTAACAGAGGAGGGCCATAATACACTAGAACGATTTAAAGGGGTGATACAGTTGGAGGGGCTGGCTGAGGTGATGAAGGATACCTCTGCCTGCGGACTGGGGCAAACATCGACATATCCTGTGCTCACCACCTTAAAGTATTTTAGAGAGGAGTATGAAGAGCATATTTTTGATAGGCACTGCAGGGCTGGTGTATGCAAGGACCTACGGGTGTATCAGATCGATTTGGATAAGTGCACTGGCTGTACGGCGTGTGTTAAAAAATGCCCAGTGAACGCCATTGCTGGTTCTCCTCGGATGCCTCATTACATTGTTTTAGACAAGTGCATTGCTTGTGGTGTTTGCCTTGATACGTGCATGTTTGGTGCAGTAGTAACCCATTAGAAATTTGTAGGGACCATGGTTTTCAATATTGAAGTTAATGGGAAAGAGATTCAGGCTAGAAGGGGTGAAACCATTCTGGATGCGCTAAGCCAAAATGGAATTAAGGTTCCTACCCTATGCAACATGAAGGGGTTTACCCCAACAGGAGCCTGTAGAATTTGTGTTGTTGAGGTAGAAGGTAAGGAGGGGCTTGTTCCTTCTTGCTCCCATCCTGTGGAGGAGTGGATGAAAATTAAGACGCACACTCCGAGGGTAATTCGGGCGAGGAAAACTATTGTTGAGCTGCTTCTCTCCAACCATCCGGACGATTGCCTTTATTGCGAGCGAAACGGAAGTTGTGAATTGCAAGATCTTGCAGTTGAGATGAATATTCGGGAGCGTAGAATAACCGGAAAGAAGCGGAGGCACAAGTTAGACCAGAGTAGCCCTAGCATTGTTCGTGACACCGCAAAGTGCATTCTATGTGCCCGATGTGTGAGAGTTTGCGATGAAGTGATGCAAGTATCCACGCTGGAACTGATGAACCGAGGCAGTAAATCGTTAGTATCTACCGCTCTGAACAAGGACATTAACTTTTCCTCCTGTATTTTTTGTGGACAATGCATAATGGTATGTCCAACTGGAGCGCTACACGAAAAGTCTAACCTAGGTGAAGTACTCAATGCCCTTAATGATCCTAACATGGCAGTAGCGGTGCAGGTGGCTCCTTCAGCTTCAGTGTCTGTGTCGGAGGAACTTGGCTTCAAACAGGGCCGGGATATTAGTGGTGTGCTTGTTGCCACGCTGCGAAAAATAGGATTTCGCTACGTGTTTGAGACTGGTTTCGGTGCCGATGTTGCCTCCATGGAGGTGGCCAGCGAGCTCCAAACTCGTATTGAGAGTACTGAGCAATTACCATTGCTTTCATCGTGTTGTCCTGCTTGGGTTAAGTATATAGAGCAGTTTCAACCGGCCCTTTTGCCGCTTCTTTCCAAAGTTAAATCACCACAGCAGGTCATGGGAGCAATAATAAAGGAGCACTGGGCTCAGGAGGCGGGAGTCAATTCTCAGAAACTCTTTTCGGTAGCCATAATGCCTTGCACCGCAAAAAAATTTGAGGCGCAGAGAGAGGAGATGACCCACAAAGGAATTTCAGATGTGGATGCGGTTCTAACAACTCGAGAATTGCTGAAACTTATTAAGCTATACGGTATTGACGTTCAAAATATCGATGCGCAATTGCCAGACAATCCCTTTTCGATTCGATCATCGGCCGGAAAGCTTTTTGCTGCTTCTGGCGGCTTAGCCGAATCAGTAGTTCGCACATTTCACTACAATATGTCAGGCAAAGATTTGAAAGGTTTTAAGGTTGCTCAGTTCCGTAATGTGCAAGGCTTTAAGAAGTTTGATATTTCAGTTGGGAATAAAACCATAAAAGTTGGAATTGCGAATGGAATGCGGGGTGCCGTGACCATGCTTCAGGAGATAGCAGCAGGTAAGTCCGATCTGCAATTTGTAGAGGTAATGGCTTGCGAGGGGGGATGTTTACAAGGTGGTGGACAACCTCTTGTAACCGACGATCGGGAGAGAAAAGTGAAGGCAAAAACCATCTACGACATTGATGAAATGGAGATTATTCGGGTTCCTTATAAAAATCCTGCGGTGGCAGAAATTTATGCCAAATGTCTTGGTGCCCCTGGAGGGGAAAGAGCTAAGCAGCTGCTATATACACGTTTTACTCAACGGAATGTACTTTTGTAAATACAATGAGCATCTCTGAAAAACATAAAGGGTTGGTTTACACCATTAAGGAACTTTGCCGGGTGTGCTATACCTGTGTTAGGGAGTGTCCCTCCAAGGCCATTAAAATCATAAATGGGCAGGCGGAGGTAATGCAGGAGCGATGCATCGGCTGTGGCAACTGCATTAAGGTTTGTAGTCAGGATGCTAAGGTATTTGTTCAATCGCGGCTAGAGGTTCGCGACCTGCTGAGGTCTACCCATCGTGTAGTGGCCATTGTAGCCCCTAGCTTTCCTGCCAGTTTTACCGACATTGGTGATAGCCGTAAGTTCGTAGGAATGGTGAGAGCGCTTGGTTTTGACAATGTATGCGAGGTGGCTTTTGGTGCAGATCTGGTTGCCAAGCAATATAAAAAATATCTTGAGGAGGATGCCGAGCGTGGTTTTATCTCCTCTGATTGTCCTGCAATAGTGGACTACATTAGGTATTACCATCCTTCATTAGTTAGCCACCTAGTCCCTGTGGTTTCACCCATGGTAGCCATGTCAAAAGTGGTAAAGGAGGTTTACGGTAACGATATTAAAGTTGTATTTATAGGTCCCTGCATTGCAAAAAAGGATGAATCTTATGAGGTTGATGAAGTTCTTACATTCAGGGAAATTCGAACCATGTTTGATAATGCCGGAATTTCTGCCGATAGCGTTGAACCATCCGAGTTTGATCCACCAAAGGCTGGGCGCGGTGCAATATTCCCAATTACTCGAGGCCTTATTCAAACTGTAAATATTCCAGATGATCTTTTCGAAGGCAATGTTATTGTAGCCGACGGCAGGGTTAATTTTCAACAGGCAATTAAGGAGTTTGAAAGCGGAAATATTAGTAATGTGAACCTTGAGTTGCTGTGCTGCGAGGGGTGTATTATGGGACCGGGTATGCCTCCAGGTGGCTCACCATATGAGCGGAGAACGCATATCAGCAGCTATGTGCGCAATAAACTTCGCAATGAACAGGACATGCTTCAATGGGAGAAGAATGTTGAGCACTTCTCGCACATTAACCTTGATGTTGAATTTTTTGCACACGATCAAAGGCTAGCTCAGCCATCGGAGGACGATGTAGCCAAGGTTTTGGCTTCCATGGGTAAGTTCTCCGCTCGTGATCATCTTAACTGTGGTGCCTGTGGCTACGACACCTGCCTCGAGCACGCGGTGGCTATAGTGGAAGGGTTGGCAGAGGTGGAGATGTGCCTGCCATACTCCATTGATGAACTGCACTCTACCATTAAGAATCTCGCCATTTCCAATGACAAGTTGGCTACCATTCAACAGGCATTAAAGCAGAGCGAGAAGTTGGCTCACATGGGGCAACTGAGCGCCGGTATTGCCCATGAGTTGAATAACCCGCTGGGCGTATTGATTATGTATACCAATATTTTGCTTGAGGAGTGCAAGGAGAATGATCCAAACAAGCAGGACTTAGAGCTGATTGCTACGCAGGCTGAACGGTGTAAAAAAATTGTGAGTGGATTATTGAATTTCGCACGAAAGAATCAGGTCCGATTCGATGATGTTGATATAGAGCGGTTGACCGAAGACAGTTTAAATTCCGTTGTGGTACCTAATTCCATTTCCACGCGAGTAGTCAACAAAACTGAAAACCCAATCGCTCAAATTGACTATGATCAAATGATGCAGGTGCTCACCAACCTCAATAAAAATGCGATTGAAGCGATGCCGGAGGGAGGTACACTGGAGATTGTGGTAGAGGATACCCCTGAAACTGTTATTTTTAGGGTTAAAGATACCGGTCATGGTATTGCTCAGGAGGATATGGATAAGCTATTTACCCCCTTTTTTACCACCAAGGAGGTTGGCAAAGGAACTGGACTGGGATTGGCAACCTCCTACGGGATTGTAAAAATGCATAAAGGGAAGATTGAGGTTCGTTCGAATTCGGACAAGGAAAAGGGTCCTACAGGGACAACATTCAGTATTATATTGCCACGTAAACCATAGAACGCAAAAGTTATGGGTGCTACAGATAAGTTGATTTTTATTGCGGACGATGATGAAGACTATTTGTTTCAGCTTAGAACCATGGTTGAGGGATTTGGTTTTCGTGTTGTCGTTGCAGAAAGTCAGCGAGAAGCCGAGGAAATGCTCCAGCTGGTGAAGCCTGATTTAGCCATTTTCGACCTGATGATGGAAAGCGAGGATAGCGGTTTTATTCTTAGCTATAAGTTGAAGAAGCGGTATCCTGATGTTCCCGTCATAGTTGCTACTGCTGTCTCATCGGAAACAGGAATAAGCTTTGGTGTGGGTTCCGACGAGGAGCGTAAGTGGATAAAGGCCGACCTCTATTTGGAGAAGGGGATCCGTGCCGACCAGCTGCACAAGGAGCTAGTTAAATTGCTTAAGCTATAACCATGGATAAACTGAAGGTTTTGGTTGTGGATGATGAGCCGGGCATTCGTTCGGGAATTAATCGCATTCTAGGGAAGTTTACGGTAAGTTTCCCCTTTCTCGAAGACGATATAGCGTTCGATCTCATTGAAGCCTCAACCGGTGAAGAGGCAATGGATGTGGTTAAGAGTCAGCCGGTAGACATTGTGCTGCTCGATAATAAATTGCCAGGGATTCAGGGTGTAGAGGTGTTGGACTACATTAAATCAAACTGTCCAGACACCTTGGTGGTGATGATAACCTCCTATGCATCGTTGGAGTTGGCAGTAAATGCTACCAATAAGGGGGCGTACGATTTTGTGCCAAAACCCTTTACTCCTCAGGAGCTGAAATCGTCGATGGAGAGCATTACAAAGCACCTTTTTCTAAAGCGGATGACAAAAACGCTGAAGAAGGAGGGCAAGCAGATACGCTTCCAATTTTTAACGGTTCTTTCACACGAGCTAAAGGCACCGTTAAATGCGGTAGAAGGTTATTTACGTTTGATGCAGGAAAGGCAAGCCGGAGATGATATTGCGGCCTACGACAAGATGATCGAGAGATCCCTAGATCGAGTTAAGGGAATGCGGAACTTAATTATGGATTTACTTGACCTAACACACATCGATTCAGGCAAAATGAAGCGCGAAGTTAAGTTTCAGGACATTGAGCCCATTGTTCGAACTTGTATGGACACGGTAATGCCATACGCAATCCAGATGGATGTTAAGGTGGATGGAGCTTGGCCCGATGAAGTTTATATGGATGCCGACAGTGATGAAATTGAAATTATTCTTAACAATCTGTTGTCGAATGCAGTAAAGTATAATAAACCGGGGGGTAAGGTTCATTTCTCCATCTTGAGGGATGCAGAAAACGTTACCATTAAGGTTGAGGATACGGGGATAGGAATAGCGCAGGAAGATACCAACCACCTTTTTGACGAGTTTATGCGGGTGAAGTCGCCTGAGACTAAAAATATTAGTGGGAGTGGCTTAGGCCTTTCCATTGTGAAGCGCATTGTAAAATTTAATGATGGGAAAATTGCGGTGGATAGTAAACCTGGAATAGGAAGTGTTTTCACTGTTACACTACCCGTTGCGTGTAAACCAAATTAGCGTATATTTGCCCATATGAAGCTACCTGAAAGAACAATTGAACGACTTTCGACGTATCGTCGGACGTTGCTTTCCTGTTTGGAAAATGGGAAAACACATATATATTCCCACGAACTAGCCAAGTTGCATAGCATAACGGCAGTTCAAGTTCGTCGAGACTTAATGCTCATTGGCTTCTCCAGCCAAACCAAGAAGGGTTACGACGTAAAGGAACTCATCGATGTGATTGGGAAAATCCTCGATAGCCGTGTTGCACTTAATGTTGCGGTTATTGGTATGGGAAATATGGGTCGAGCCATTACGACCTATTTTAATGGAAAGCGCAGTAAACTTCGGATTGCAGCAACTTTTGATGTTGACCCGCTTAAGGTTGATCGCGTTATTTCAGGCGTTAACTGCTACCATATCAGGGATTTTATGAGTATCGTTCAGAAGGAAAATATCTCCATTGCCATAGTTACCTCCCCTCCCGATACCGTTAAGCAGCTAGCCGAAATTATTGTAGGTGCAGGTATTCGCGGCGTACTCAACTTCACCACCATTCCTCTCAATATTACCTCCAACGTTTACCTCGAAGAGTTCGATATGATTACCTCGCTTGAAAAGGTGGCCTACTTTGTAAAGGAGATTGACGGCGGGTTAAAGATGGATAACTAGCAGCAGCTATGAAGGTTCATTATGGTTTTGAGGAGCTGGGCACCATACGGAATCCAGTGGTTACCACAGGATCATTTGATGGCGTTCATGTTGGGCATAAAACCATTATTAGCCGAATAAACGAAATTGCCAAGGAGATTAATGGGGAGTCAGTTCTCATTACCTTCTATCCCCATCCACGCAAGGTACTTTACCCAGAAACTGAAGGTAAAGATCTTCTCTTTATTAACTCCCAAAAGGAAAAGTTGGAATTGCTGGCCAAGTCGGGACTTGACCATTTAGTTATAGTTCGATTTTCCTTGGAGTTTAGCAAGATTACTTCCGAAGAATTTATTAAGGGGATACTGCTTGGAAAGCTACACGCTAGGTGTATTGTGGTTGGCTTTAACCACCACTTTGGACACAACCGGGCTGGCGATTACGAATATCTTTATAGGTTGAGTAAAGAGGAAGGATTTAGGGTTGAGGAGATTCCTGAGCAGGATATTCAACACGAAACAGTTAGCTCAACAACCATACGTAAAGCACTTCAAGATGGTAGAATACAGCGGGCAAATGCCTACCTTGATCACTTTTACATCATTGTTGGCGGCTTAGGCAAGGGGCACCACATTTTTTCGGAAGCAAATTTTCCAATGCTTACCGTGCAGCTCGAGGAGGTGGGCAAGCTCATTCCTCCCGATGGAGTTTATGCAGTTGGCGTTGAGTGGGGTCCCAGTAGGTTTAAGGGACTTGCCGTTATTTCCCGCTCAATTGCTGATTCCGGACCATTCGGAGTAACCGTTCAAGTGCATATTCTCAATTTCGACAACCATTTTCCCGATGCCGATGCCATTGTACTATTCCATAAGCGCGTTAGAGAATCGTTCGACACTTCTACCCCAGAGATAATTGGCCGACAGCTTACCAATGATTTGGAATACGTCCATGAGCTAATATTTTAGCCCTAGACCTGTCCAAAAGCATAAAAAAAAGTTCTGTTTTTTTGCTAACACTAATTTCAAGGTTGTATCTTTGTGGCATCATTGTCTAAGGTGGCGCTGCAGTGCCATCAAGGACTCCAAAAATAAATCTAATCCAAAGGTTGATGCTAATGGAAAAGAGAATCGGAGCCTCACTTATTTTGGTCGAGGATAAGTCAAGCGTCGCAAAGCTCAATGAAATACTTTCCCGCCATGCCGATATTATTATCGCTAGGCAGGGTATTCCTTTGATGCAAAAGGGCGTTAGCGTTATCTCCTTGGTGCTGGAGGGCACCAGCGATCAGATTGGTGCACTAACCGGTCCCATTGGAAAGTTGCCGGGGGTGCAGGTGAAGTCATTAATGATGAAAGCGACCCACGCGGAGACCAACCAGTAATTGTTCTACTTTCAGCCTTTGGTAGTGATGTTTAATTGCGGGCGACCGAAAAAATTACTGCCATGAAATTTCAACCAGAAGTTTACAGCATCAGGGATGAGCGGATGAAACCCTTCATCGACCCTGAGGAGATTTGGAACTACCTTAACCATGCTCAGCCATCGACTGAAAGGGTAAAAGCGATTATCGAAAAATCGCTCAACAAGAACCGGCTAAACCTTGAGGAGGTTGCCACCCTTGTTAATACTACCGACCCATCGCTTGTAAGCGAAATATTAAATGGTGCCCGTGAACTCAAGAAGAGAATTTACGGTAATAGAATTGTGCTTTTTGCACCGCTATACATTGGCAATCGTTGCACCAATAACTGTCGTTACTGTGGTTTTAGAACCTCCAACAAGGAGGCTGAGCGCGTTACCCTTTCCGACGAACAGATTGTTCAAGAGGTGGAGGCCCTTGAAGAAAATGGACAGAAGAGGCTCATCTTGGTTTATGGAGAGCATCCGCTTTACTCACCCGAATACATTGCCAATAATGTGCGATTGGTTTACGGTGTTAAGAAGAATAGGGGCGAAATTCGACGTGTAAATATAAATGCTGCCCCCATGGAGATTGAAGGCTTCAAGATTGTGAAGGAGGCTGGCATTGGAACCTATCAGGTGTTTCAGGAAACATACCATCCCGAGACATATGCGGCCTACCATTTGGGTGGCAAAAAGCGTGACTTTGATTATCGATTAACCTCGCTAGATCGGGCTCAGGAGGCTGGCCTCGACGACGTAGGTATTGGTGCTCTGTTTGGTCTTTACGACTGGCGCTACGAGGTAATGGCCTTGGTTCGCCATACCAACCACCTGGAGGCTTGCTATAACGTTGGGCCACATACCATCTCCTTCCCGCGCATCAACCCTGCGTCAGAAATTGATGTTGATCGCAAGTATATTGTTAAGGATGAGGATTTTGTTAAGTTGGTTGCGATCCTTCGTTTGGCAGTGCCCTACACCGGCATGATTCTTACTGCTCGTGAGTCGGTGGCTATTAGAAGAGAAGTAATGCAGTTTGGCGTTTCCCAGATTGATGGTGGAACAAAGCTTGAACTTGGCTCGTACTCGCACAGCTTAAACGAAAAGCAGGATTTAAAGAAGGAACAGTTCATGATTAACGATAGCCGCTCCTTAGCTGAGATTGTTGAGGAGTTGGTGGAGCACGATTACATTCCTTCGTTCTGTACTGCATGCTACCGATTGGGCAGGACTGGCGAGCACTTTATGGAGTTCTCTGTTCCTGGCTTTATTAAGCGTTACTGCACCCCCAATGCCCTGTTAACATTATCGGAGTATTTGGTTGATTACGCCAAACCCGAGGTGGCACAGAAAGGCTGGAAACTAATAGATAAGGAGTTGGCGCAGCTCGATGGACACCAGAGTGCTGAGGAGGTAAAAAGTAGAATTGAACGAATTAAGCAAGGAGAAAGGGATCTCTACTTCTAGCAGTTGAAATGCGTCAGTTTTTGTCGTACCTTTTACGATCCAAAAACTGAAAACTATGAGTAGAGATCAGGAAACAAGAATTCTTGGGATTCGAATCACCGACCGCCAAAAGGAGGCAGGTGATGTTCAAAAAACCTTAACTCGCTACGGTTGCTCCATCCGCACAAGGCTTGGCTTGCACGAAGTTTCGGATGATTACTGCAGTTCTCGTGGGCTAATTTTGCTGGAACTGTTTGGCGAAAATGGCGAGCAGGACAAGCTGGAACAAGAGCTGCTAAAGCTCGAAGGGGTTATGATTAGGAAAATGGTTTTTTAAGATAGATGAGGTCGTCTCCATAATGGTGGGGGCGACCTCTTTAAGTTTTTCATCGCCAGTAAATTATGCCCTTGTTTAGGTAGATTCTGTGGTTGGGTGTAGGCCATAATTTCGTATCATCCTATAATCTCGTTAGTAATTTTTGTTTCTGTGTAGAATATTTAGCCATGATATGAACTACATTTAACTCGTATACTCTTAATAAGTCGCTCGGTGGAAAAGTTCGATTCAGAAGTTCGGCTAGCTCGGGAGATGACTACCCTCGATGCCACCCTAATCGGGGTTGGAGCCATGATAGGAGCTGGAATTTTTGTGCTTATTGGCATTGCTGCCGGTGTGGCGGGCCCGGGTCTCCTCTTAACCTTTATCTTAAACGGTTTTATTGCTCTACTCACGGCCATGTCGTATGCCGAGCTTGGCTCGTGCTACCACGATGCAGGCGGCGGCTACCTGTGGGTTAAGGAGGGCTTGCCAAAATGGAATGGATTTGTATCCGGATGGATGAGCTGGTTTGCCCATGCTGTGGCCTGCAGCTTGTACGCCCTCGGCTTTGGTGCCTATTTTGAGCATCTGCTGGGAGAATTTTCTGTCACCATTCCCTACTGGGGATTTTTTTCACCACAAAAGATTTTGGCAGCGGGAACTACCATTCTCTTTGCCTATGTAAACTTTAGGGGTGCCTCGGAAACGGGTAAGATTGGTAATTTGATAACCCTTACCAAAATTGTAATCCTGCTCATTTTTATTGGATTTGGATTGGAGTTGATATTTAGGCAAGGCGATTGGATGACCACCTTTAGCCCCTTTTTACCTCATGGTTATGGCGGCGTATTTAAGTCGATGGGACTTACCTTTATTGCCTTTCAGGGTTTTGAGGTAATTGCCCAGAGCTCGGAAGAGATTAAAAATCCTCGAAGAAATATTCCGCGAGCCGTCTTCTTCTCATTGATTATTGTGGTACCCATATACATTCTGGTGGCCTTTGTGGCCATTGGAACAGTTAAGTCGGGCAGCATGACTCCCTGGGATTACCTTGCCAAGCAAAAGGAGATAGCGTTGGTTGAGGTTGCCAAAAATTTCTTTGTTGGCGGTGGGGTAATGCTGTTAATTGGCGGTCTTATTTCCACCATTTCGGCGCTAAATGCAACCATCTACTCCTCTTCTCGGGTGGCGTTTGCCATGGGGCGAGATCGTAATTTTCCCTCCTTCTTCAGCAAGGTGCATCCAAAAAACCACACCCCTCACTGGAGCATTCTGGTTTCGCTGTTCATTATCATTATTATGGCTGTTTCGCTACCTATCGAGGATGTTGCCAGCGCGGCAGATATCATGTTCCTGCTGCTCTTCCTGCAGGTAAACATAGCCATGATCAGGCTTAGAAAGAAACGCCCAGATTTGGATAGGGGGTTTTTTGTTCCGCTATTTCCATACCTATCAATCCTCGGAATTTTACTGCTGCTGTTTCTCGCCATATACATGTTTAACTATAGCATAACAGCTTGGATTGTTACCATTATCTGGGTGGCCATGGGGCTTTCGGTATTCAAGTTTTATGCAGCCGATCGTGAAGTTGAGCACGTAAGAAAGGTTTCCACGTTGGCTCGAATTTCGAAGCAGGACTACACCATTCTGGTTTGCTTGTCGAAAACGGACAACATTAAGAGCATGTGCCAGATAGCCTTTGCTGTTGCCAAAAAGCACCAAGCAAAGCTCGTGTTTCTTCATGTGATTGAGCTGGGTGAGAATAAAAAACTACAGCTAGAGCAGCCTGAAACGGCTTGGGCAAAGCAGATGCTTCAGGAGGCACAGCTGCTGGCCGATGAGGCATCAATTCCCTCGCGTTCCTTAGTTAAGATATCGCATCGAATTTCGGAGGGCATTGTTGATACTTCGATGGAGGAGAACTGCAACTTTATTATGACCGGACGAAATAAAGTTGGTGACTTTGCCTCCCGCTTCTTCTCCTCAGCCATTGATAATGTGCTTCAAAAAACAACGAATGAAGTTGCCATTCTTCATGGCGATATTAAGCCTGAGAAGGTTAAGCGTATTCTTATTCCCTATAGTGGCGATATTCATACACGACTTGCCATTGAGATATCGCCTGCTTTGAGCGACTACTTCAATGCGGCCGTTACCATTGGAGTTGTGGTTAGTCCGGAAACACCTGCCGCTGAAAGGCAACTTCTAGTTGAGGGAATAAAGAATAATTTGGCTGAGTTAAAGTATTCTGCCGAAATTGAGACGGTTGTTGATACCGATATCCTACATGGCATTCTTGGCCTTTCCAAAAAGTCGGATTTATTGGTTATGGGAGGTAAGTCTGGCGACTTTATTGAGCTGCTCTTTGCCAAATCGCTCACCAGGGAGATTACCGAGCAAGCCCCTTGCCCTGTATTGTGGTTGAAAGAGTTTGAGGAGAGGGAATCGTTTCTTTCGTCGATGTTTAAGTCTAAAAAGTAAATAGTATAGCCATATGCATTCACAAATTCAGGATCAATTCATCAGTTTTACCGATAGCCTGCTTGCCTACATGCCCAGTCTTGTGGGTGGCCTTGTTCTACTTATTATTGGCTGGGTTGTGGGCTGGATAATCAAGAAGCTCTTGGTTCAGTTTTCAGTAATTCTCCGCATCGATCGGCTATTGGGAAAGTCGCGTTTTGGTGCCGATCTTTCCAAGGCCGATGTGCGCTATAGCCTCTACAACTTGATTGGCAATATTGGGTTTGTCATTGTTTTCTTGATATTTCTCGACAATGCATTCCTTACCTGGAAGCTAAACATTCTCTCTGATTTGCTGAGCAAAGGCATTTTGCTGATGCCCAAAATAATCACTGCAATAGCCATTTTTGGTATTGGCTGGGTGCTTGCATCATGGGTTGAACGTTCGGTAATGAAATCGCTTCATCGCGAGGAGATACCTCGATCATCCCTCATAGCTAAATTTGTGAAGGGAATTCTCCTGATCTTTTTCTCTGCCATCTCCTTGGTAGAGCTCGATGTGGCTCGAGAAATTGTAATCATTGGCTTTTCAACCATCTTCATCACCCTTGGGATTATTACCATTGTGATTGCTGCTGTTGGGGGAAAAGAGTTTCTTCGGAAAATTGAAGACTCCTTTAAGGATAAAGACGATAAGTAGAGGCAATGGTTCTAGGAGGGATTGACCACCATTAAGGGGTTAATCCTTTTTTTTTGGATGGAAGTGTTTTGAGTCGCCCCATTCACCGTAGCCAACCTCTTGACCAGCAATGTGTACCCGTGCCTCGAGGCAATTCTTACAATCCTCGGCTGCATCGTCGGTGCAGGGTTTGTTTTCGTAGAGTTTATAGTCGTCGCGGTGCTGACCGGGTGTAATGTTAGGCATCAGGATGTTTGCCCCAACCTTTAGCGCCTTCTCCCGGCCCAACGGATCGATGGCCTGCATGGCGGTTGCTGCCACCATGTTAATGTCGGGCATCATAAGCCTCAGAATGGCAATCATTTTTAGTGTGAGGGTAAAGCGTTCCTCCTGTGGTAGCAGCTGCGATTTAAACTCATATAGCGGAGTATCCTTGTGCTCCACATAAGGACCCATGCCCACCATGTGTACATCCATTGCCTTCATAAAGAGCAGATCGTCGGCAAGGTCCGAAACAGTTTGAAAGGGTAGGCCCACCATAACACCAGTTCCAACCTGGTAGCCAATCTTGTGCAGCACTTTGAGGCATTGTAGCCGCTCATCGTAGGAGTGATCCAGCGGATGGTAACGGTGGTAGAGTTCGGGGTTGGAAACCTCAATCCGAAGCAGGTAACGGTGCGCCCCAGCATCGAACCACTCCTGGTAGGTCTCCTCATCCTGCTCGCCTAGCGAAATGGTTATGCCCAGCTCACCGTTGGATAGCGCTTTTATTTGCTTGAGTAGGTTGGTAATTCGTCGCCGAAACGCTGGGCTTTTAAGCTCTCCCGACTGGATGGC
>DATKVT010000087.1 GCA_035529935.1 Williamwhitmania sp.
GCCAAAAAGGCAAGGTTTTGCGGAAAAAGGTTACCTTTGCCATGGTTTAAGTAAAATTTTGATAAGAAGTTAGAGGATGAAGCAGAGTGTTGATACAGAAGAACTTTTAGCAAGAATTGTTGAAGGAATTCAGGAAAAGAAGGGTAAAGGAATTGTTACTCTTGATTTACGTAAGCTCGATAATGCCATTTGCTCATACTATGTAATATGCAACGCCGATTCTGGCACGCAAGTTGAAGCAATAGCCAACTCAGTGGACGAGGTTGTGCGGGAAAAATGTGGAGAAAAACCATGGAGAACAGACGGATTCACCAACGCAATTTGGATTGTGGTTGATTACTTCGACATTATGGTTCACGTTTTTCGTACCGATGCTCGCGACTTTTACAGGTTAGAGGAAATGTGGGCAGACGCCAAGGCTGTAGTTTTTCAGGATGAGAACTAGCCTTGATGCTGCTTTGTAACAAAAAAAGAAATTTGATATGGATAATGAGTTAAACAGCGGTAAAGCTCCTAAACCAAAGTTTAGCATCTATTGGGTATATGGTATTGTGGCCGTTGCGCTGATAGGTATAAACTACTTTTATACGGCAGGAGGCCCTGTGGAATCCAACTGGCAGGAGGTTAAAACCCAAATGCTGGACAAGGGTGACATCCAGAAAGTTGTCGCTATACGGAACAAGGGAAAGGTTTACATCTACATCAAACCTGATAAACTTGCAGACTTCAAGGACAAACTTTCGAAGGGTATAGGCCAAGTGCCTAAGGAGGGCCCACAATTTTACTTCACCATTGGTTCGGTGGAGACGTTTGAGAAAAATCTTGCCGAAGCACAGGTTAATGTTCCTGATGCTGCTAAGATATTTCCTTCCTACGAAGAGGAACCCGACTACTTTGGGAATATTGTTGTATACCTGCTGCCTATTCTCCTGATCATTGGATTTTGGGTATTCATGCTTAGGCGTATGAATAAAGGTGGCGCAGGTGGTGGCGGCAACATCTTCAGCGTAGGGAAGTCTCGGGCTCAGTTATTCGACAAGGAGTCGAACGTGAAAACCAATTTCAACGATGTTGCCGGACTTGAAGAGGCCAAGGTTGAGATAATGGAGATTGTTGACTTCCTCAAGAATCCTAAGAAATACACCGACCTTGGAGGCAAAATACCAAAGGGTGCTTTGCTTGTTGGTCCTCCCGGAACTGGGAAAACCTTGCTGGCAAAGGCAGTGGCAGGAGAGGCAAACGTACCTTTCTTCTCGCTTTCGGGCTCCGACTTTGTGGAGATGTTTGTGGGTGTTGGTGCATCGCGCGTGCGTGACCTCTTCCGCCAAGCAAAGGAAAAGGCTCCCTGCATCGTTTTTATCGACGAAATCGACGCCATTGGTCGCGCTAGAGGAAAGAATGCCAACTTCTCATCCAACGATGAGCGGGAGAATACTCTTAACCAGCTGCTTACCGAGATGGATGGCTTTGGAACAAATAACGGGGTGATTATCCTTGCGGCTACTAACCGTGCCGATATTTTGGACCGTGCATTACTACGCGCGGGTCGCTTCGACCGACAGATTCATGTGGAGTTGCCTGATTTTAAGGAGCGACTTGAAATTTTCAAGGTGCACCTTCGACCACTAAAGCTCAATGCCAACTTCGATATGGCATTTCTTGCCAAGCAAACTCCAGGGTTTTCTGGTGCCGATATTGCCAACGTGTGCAACGAATCGGCGCTAATTGCTGCACGTAAGAACAAGCCATCGGTTGACAAGCAAGATTTCCTCGATGCCGTAGACAGAATTGTTTCCGGACTTGAGAAGAAGAATAAGATTATTTCTGTAGATGAGAAAAAGGTAATTGCTTTTCATGAGGCAGGCCACGCCACCGTTAGCTGGCTGCTGGAGCATGCCAATCCATTGCTCAAGGTTACTATTATTCCTCGCGGAACCTCGTTGGGGGCTGCATGGTATCTGCCTGAAGAACGCATGATTACTACCAAGGAGCAGCTGCTTGATGAAATGTGTGCCACTCTTGGTGGACGTGCTTCAGAAGAGATTATCTTTAGCAAGATTTCCACCGGCGCTGTTAACGATTTGGAAAAAGTTACCAAGCAGGCTTATGCCATGGTAACCTATTTTGGAATGAGCGAAAAGGTGGGGAACCTCAGCTTTTATGATTCAACCGGTCAGTCGGAATTTGCTTTTGGTAAACCGTATTCTGAGGAAACCTCCAAGGTTATTGACGCTGAAGTAAAGGATATGGTGACCGCATCCTACGAGAGGGCAAAAGATGTGCTTCGTGAAAACGGTGAAGGGCTGAACAAACTGGCACAGTTGTTACTTGAGAAAGAGGTGATCTTTAGCGAGGATCTGGAGATGATTTTTGGAAAGCGTAAGGGGATTACCCCACCGGAGTTGGAGCGTGCATCGCCTGAAACAACGATTCAACCGGAAGGTCGAGTTATTGAATAGCTCAATAGATATACAATATGGAAGGCTGGGTTCTGGTACATTCATTCAACGACGTATTTACTGCTGAAATTGCCCGGCAAGTTCTGCTAACCTCTAATATTGAGGCGGTTGTGGTAAATAAACGGGACTCTTCTTATGTAACTTTAGGTAATGTGGAGTTGTATGTAGAGCCTGCCAATGTGGCGATTGCTAATGAACTCTTAAAGGAATTTTAAATTGAAGTTTAGCAATTTTGTAATCAGAACAATCAGCGGGTTGCTATTTGCCTTACTGGTAATCGGGAGTGTTTACCTTGGACAAATCAGCTTTGCAGTTTTAATGGGAGTCATTTTGATTGGCTCCCTTTTTGAGTTTTACCGACTCTCACTAAAAGTTAGGGTTCGTCCTCAAATGTTCTACGGCGTTGCCCTTGGCCTTCTGCTGTATACCACAACCTATCTTCAAGCAAGTGGGTCGTTGGACTTACCAATTATGTTCTACGCCTTTGTGCCGTTGAGCCTAGGGGTGTTTATTGTGGAGATGTACCGCAACCATAGCCGTCCGTTTACCAATATTGCTTACACCTTGCTTGGTGTTGCGTACATTGCTGGGCCAATGGCCATGATGAACTACATTGCTTTTACTCCATCCATTGGAGGTGCTGTTTACGATTTTCGTTTGGTGATGGGCTTCTTCTTTTTACTTTGGGCCAACGATACGGGAGCATACTTGGTGGGCATGTCGCTGGGAAGAAATAAACTGTTCCCGCGAATATCTCCAAAGAAATCCTGGGAAGGATTTATTGGTGGAGTGGTTATTGCAGTTGCTGTGGGAGCATTGCTCTCTCTGTTCTTTACCGATTACTCACTTAACCTCTGGATTTCACTTGGATTTCTGATCGCTGTTTCCGGCGTATTCGGCGATTTGGTGGAGTCGATGTATAAGCGAAGCTTGCAGGTAAAGGATTCGGGAAACATAATGCCAGGACATGGTGGTTTTCTTGACCGATTTGACGCAGTTTTCTTTGCTGCTCCAATAGTTTTCGTTTATTTGCAGCTTATCGTTGTTTAACCATATATCGTTTAACCGCATGCAGATTCATAAAGAAGGTTACGGCATTTTACGAGTGTTGATTTTCGGACTTGTGGTATTCAATTTGTTGATAGTATTATTGTTGCCCTTGTTTGTTCTATACATCACCGCCTTGGCTTCATTGCTAATGACTCTATTTACACTTCGCTTCTTCAGGGTTCCAACACGGGTAGTGACTTACCAAGAGGGTGTATTAATTGCACCTGCTGATGGCACTGTGGTGGCCATTGAGGAGGTAATGGAGAATGAATTCTTCCATGAACCACGTAGGCAGGTATCCATTTTTATGTCGGTGTGGAACGTGCACATCAATTGGTTTCCTGTTTCCGGCAAGGTTGATTATTTTAAACACCACCACGGAAAGTATCTTGTTGCTTGGCATCCGAAATCATCTGAAGAAAATGAGCGAACTAGCGTAGTTGTTTCAACTCCAACGGGTAAGGCTATTCTGCTTCGCCAAATTGCAGGGTATGTTGCTCGACGCGTTGTGTGCTATGCTACAGTTGGTAATCCGATTACTGCTGGTGACCAGATGGGATTTATTAAGTTTGGTTCGAGGGTTGATATTTTTCTCCCTCTTGACGCCCAAGTGGAGGTTGCTATTAACCAGAAAGTTGTGGGGACACAAACAGTTCTTGCTAAACTCTAGCAATTTTTGAGTTTGGCAATGAAAAGGAGTTTGGCAATTGCCATGCTCCTTTTTTTGTTACGAAAGTTAGGCGTTACAAGAAGAAGAGAGACACCCCAACCAGAGAGATTATTGCTCCGAGGAGTTCTATCAGGTTGAACTTCTCCCTAAAGATTAGAATCGAGGGCGGAATAATTAAAACTGGCACAATGGACATAATGGTGGAGGCAATTCCCGTGGTGGTGTACTGAACCGCTAGCAGTGAAAAGGAGACGCCAAGAAACGGTCCAAAAAATGCACCAAGGGTGATGAACGACATTGCCCTTCTGTTTTTTACAGTGGTCACCGTTTGGTGTAATTTGCCAAGAATAATGAAAAGTATTGTAAAGCCAATAACACCGGTTAATACCCTGATTTGAGAGGCGGCAAATGGGTTATACGAACCCATGCCCAGCTTACTAAGAACAAGTCCACCACCCTGTCCGATAGCTCCGCCAAGCGCCAGCAGCAACCCCCCAATGGGGTATTTTAGCCTTAATTTTCTCGATTTTTCGCCGTTTTCATTTTCTTTTCGCTTGAGCACCACAATGCAAATACCAGCGAAGGTGAGCATAAGAGCCAGCAGCTGCTTGGCGTTCATGGTTTCTCCCAATACAAACCACCCAATCCCGGCTGCAACAAATGGAGCTAAGGCCATAATAAGCATTGATATTCTGGCACCAATAACCACGTATGCCTGAAATAGAAAAAGGTCGCCCAGCACAAAGCCAACCAGACCTGAAATGGATAGCCATATCCACTGCGACGCCGTGGCATCTATGGGGAATGGTAACCCTCTAACAACAAAGTTGTAGCCGGTTAGAAATATGAAGGCTATTACCAATCGGATAAGGTTAACCGATAGGGAGCCAACTTTTTTCCCTGCAATCTCAAAGACAATAGCAGTAATGGTCCAGAAGAAGGCAGTTATTAGAGCCGCAACTTCGCCAATGTGGTTGGTTAGCATATAATTCAATGGGGGTTAAGTGACTTGCAACAAAAAAGTTTATCTTTGATACGTTTGAAGCAAACAGGTTTAATGCCGTAAAGCTACAGAATTATGAATAAGTTGGCACGCTATGTTATCGTAATTGCCGTTGCGGCTTTAATCGGCTTCTTGGTTTGGTATTTCAAAACCATTGTGGCCTATGTTCTCATTGCCGCGGTACTGTCGCTTATAGGCAAGCCACTGGTAGATATACTTGGGAAGGTGCCGCTGTTTCACTGGCGTTTACCAAAGGCGATTCGAGCGGCCTTTACGCTTATGCTCATCTGGTCGATAATCATTCTGTTCTTCCGAATATTTGTCCCCTTGGTAGCTAACCAAGCAAACCAACTTTCCAACGTGAACATTCCCATGCTTGTGGATACTTTTGGCAAGCCTATCATGGGTGTTGAGAAGTTTATTCAGGAGAATATTCCAGCAACTGGTACTGGATTTTCGTTGACCTCTTTGATGGAGCAGAAGGTGTCGTCGGTGCTAAACGAGGCAATGCTGACCAATCTTTTTGGGTCGATTGCCTCCATGCTTGGCAACTTTTTTGTAGCCGCCTTTTCCATTTCATTCATCACCTTCTTTTTTCTAAAGGACGATCGCCTCTTTTTTGAAGGGGTTCTTCTTTTCTTCCCTGAAAAGTATGAGGAGAACGTGACCCGAGCCCTCGACTCCGTAAAGAATCTGCTTACCCGTTACTTTATTGGGATTGTGCTCGACGTATTTTGTATAATTGTACTGGTCACCATTGGCCATACCATTGTTGGTATCTCCTTCAGCCATGCCTTGGTAATTGGACTGCTTGCGGGGGTTCTTAATGTTATTCCCTACGTTGGGCCCATTATGGCAGCATTGCTTGGAGTATTAATTGGCGTTGCAACGCATCTCGATGCTACCTCCTCTTCGCAGCTGGTGCACCTTGCCATCTACATGGTCTTGGTTTATATTGTAGTTGATATGATTGATGCCTTCTTTTTCCAACCTTTTATTTATTCATCAAGCGTAAATGCACATCCACTGGAGATATTTTTGGTGATACTGGTGGCAGGCAGCGTGGCTGGAATTGCAGGTATGTTGTTGGCGATTCCATTTTATACGGTATTAAGAGTATTTGCCAAAGAATTTTTTTATAATTTTAGAGTTGTAAAAAAATTGACGGAGAAGATTTAGACTGTGTTTGCCATAACTGGCTGGTTGTTATTAATTTGAATTTGATTTAATGGCGAAAAATCTAATTGTAACTGTAGCTCTGCTTTTTATAGGAGGCGCTGCAGTGTCGCAGTCAACCGATTTTAATTTTAAACAAATTGAACCATCTACCGACTGTAAGCCAGTAATGCAGTTTGATGCAGTTTCGCCAGCTGCTACTTCTACCTACGATTGGGATTTTGGTGACGGCAACACGGCTACCGGAAGTAGCGTTACCCACGATTATGCTGCAGATGGCCCCTTCACAGTTACTTTAACTACTGATGGCGATGTTGCCAATGCTATGGTTAAGCAAATTCAGGTACAGCCATTCAATTTCTTTACTGCCGTGCACGATAGCACCGTTTTTGGGAACAGCACATACGCATATAAAATTGGATCTCAATTCTTCACAACAAATTCTGCAGGTTTTACCTTCAACTGGGCCATTGCTGATGGAAGTGGCAACGTAGTGGATCCAGCAAGCACCAACTATGCATTCGACTACACTTTTGCTCAGTCTGGGATTTACAATATCACTTTTATACTTACCTCACCCAATGGCTGTTCCGGAACCTTAACTCGCCAACTTGCCGTTGTTGATACCCTTGTGGTTCCCAATGTTTTTACCCCAGACGGTGATGGCGTCAACGACTTTTGGGCTGTTAAAAGTAATGGCGTTGAAAATCTATCGGTAAAAATATTTAGTCGCTTTGGAAGCCTCATATATGAAGACTATGCGGCAGTAATCCTTTGGGATGGCAAAACTTCCTATGGCGAAAAGGTACCTAGCGGGGTATACTACTATGTAATAAAACGCGACGACGCAAATATACCTGCTCAAAAGGGCTTTTTCTACCTGCTTAGAGGAAAGTAATATTCCGCAATTACTCTTTCAATTTATTAAGGAATTGGCTAAGCGCCTCGCTCAATGTGAGGTTGGCTACCAATGGCAGTGCGTTTTCAGCATTGCTCTCCGTCATCTCGAAGTGATGAGCCGTGTATATAATGTCGGGCTGAGCCATTAGCGATGAAAGCTCTTCAACCACCATATTTAAGGTTGAGCTATGGCTTACAAGGTTGAAAATACCTGCCGACAGTTTTCCTGAAATAGCCGATTCAACTTTGCCAATAACCTCTTCTAACCTCGTATAGTCAAAGGTTCCATTTCCACTACCCACAATTTGAATTTTGCCAATAAGGAATCCATCAGTAATCATCTTGTTGAGGAGAGTATCAGTTCTCAAATTGGTGCCATACCCAAAAACATCGGCAAGCCGAAGAATGGTAGCCAATTTTTTCTTTACTAGCCTTTCAATTTCCTCCTCAGCCCTTGCAACCGAAGAGGCATAGGCCGAAGTATGGTTTGTGGCACCTAAGGCTTCGGTGGAGGAGAGGTAAATTAAATATGCTTGCGGGGCATTGGTCTCCAATGCATGCACTAGCTCTGCCGTTCCCCAGTGGTTAACCTGTTCTAGCTGATGGATATCAAAATCGTTGGATGTGTAAGGGGTACCAATTCCTGCTGCATGAACCACCATGCTGCATCCCGAAATTTCTTTGGCGAGGGTTCGGCTGTCGAGAATGTCGGCTTTAACAATTCGCAGCTTGGTCCGGTTGAACTTACCTCCAAGCAACCCTTTTGTTCCTGCTGCAAAGTTGTCGTATACAACCACCAGTGAAACTGCTTCCAGCTGGGTCAGCCGTTGCGCAATTTCGGTGCCTATATAGCCGGCTCCACCGGTAACCAAAACCTTCATTTCTTTAATTTTCAGGGTTAATTATTAGCTCAGTATTCAATCCACACTCTGTCTTTTTCTGACCAAACCACCGCCCATCCCTTTCAGGAAAGTCTAGGCTTGGCTTTTGGGTACAGGGCTCGCAGCCGATACTGCTATAGCCAAGTGGGTCCATGGGGTGCCGGGGAAGATTGAATTCCTTGATGTATTGATAAATTTCCTGCTTGGTCCAGCTAAGCATTGGATGATAGCGAATTATACCGTGAGGAGCCTTTTCTTCCTCGCTCATAGTGCTTCGTACGGCGGTTTGGTCGGCGCGAACACCGTTTATCCAAACGTCGAATTGCGGTAGCAAGCTGTCCAAAGGCAGTACTTTGTTAATGTGGCAGCATAAGTCCGGGTTGCTGGTAAAGAGCAGGTTGCCATCAATATCTTTCTGCATGTTTTTTGGAACTGCAGGTGCTAAGTCAATAATGTTTAAACCAAAAAGGTCGGCAATTTGATCACGGTATTCAATTGTTTTTGGGAATAGGTAGCCAGTGTTAATAAAATAAACAGGGATGGCTTTGTTGATGGTGCTCAGAATATGGAGCAGAACAACGCTGTGCGTTTGGAACGAAGAGGTTGTGAACATGCGCAACCCACGTTTCTGGTAGCCTAGGAGTCTGTCTTTTATGGGGTCAATATCTTTTGCCATAAGTTGCAAAGGTAGTAATTGTCAGTAAATATTCTTTTTGCTCAATTTTATTGGATGAAGGATATATTAGGTTTTTCCTACACCCTTCAAACAACTGAAGAGGAGCGGTG
>DATKVT010000088.1 GCA_035529935.1 Williamwhitmania sp.
TTCTTCGTCTGGTTTATGGAAATCTTCAAGTACAACTAGTACAAATTGCCATTGTAAATAATAGGTTTAGCCAATGCCAAAATTCCTATTCCTGCTTGTAAGTTTTATATTGTCTCCTGCAATCAACGCCTTCGCCTCAGACCTCCCCAATCCCCAACTTACACCAGGCGCAATCAACCCGTACATTACGCAACAAAACATCCACCAAACGGTCTGTATACATGGCTACACTAAAACTGTAAGGCCCCCGTCTTACTACACCAACAAGTTAAAGAAGCGTCAGATCCGGGAATATGGCTACGAAGACAGGAATCCCAAGGACTATGAGGAAGATCATTTGATTGCTCTTTCAATTGGGGGCGATCCAAGAGATCCGCAAAACCTTTGGCCAGAACCACGTAAAAGTGAGTGGAATGCGGCCAAGAAAGACCAGCTGGAGTTCGTGCTTTACAAAATGGTTTGCAGGAATGAGATATCTCTTGCCGAGGCACAGCATGAGATGGCGACGAATTGGATCGAGGCTTATAAGAGGTATGTTCCTAGTCAACAGAATTAACGATTTAAGGGTAAGGTAGATTAACCTATGACACCAATTTGCTTACAGACAAAGATCAGGGCATGAAGGATTATTATGCCATATTAGGTATTGCACCCTCTGCAGAGGAGGTCGTTATCCGTGCTGCTTGGAAGGCTTTGTCACAGCGTTATCACCCCGATCGGTATGTTGGAGATGTCTCAAAAGCTAATGCACGGATGGTAGAAATCAACGAGGCTTACAGTATCCTTTCAGACCCAATTCGACGTCAAACTTATGACAAGTCAAGGAGTGGTAAAGAGGGAGACTTCGCAGAATGGGTTCATGAAGAAGAAGCAGGTCAAGCCACAAACAGTTTTGATCCACTCGAGAAAGATTGGGCTTTGGCAGTTGACTTTTATCCAGATTTGGTAAGCATCAATAATAGACTATCAAAAATATCGAGCATGTTGGCTTTCAGTTATCGTGCTTCATTGCTTGAACGCAAGGCTTTTGAAAAACGAAAATCATTTGCTGAAAAAGCGGAGGAATCATTCTTGGAATCATACTTTGGTAGCAACAAAAAAATTGTTGATTTTGCACTTGAGTTGATATTGGCCGGGAATAAAGCTGCCGCAAAAGCTCTTAATGATTCCATTCGAGTATTAGGTAGCGAAGTTTCACCAAACAGGGTTATAAAAAAAATCTGCAAGGACTTTAATTTCGAAACAGAAGAAATGAAGAGTGATGCTGAAAGAATGAAGTGGGGTGAGGAAAAAAGGGAGAAGACAAATGCATGGAATAATGCAGTAGAAGTAGGAAGTAATGAGAGTCCTTTTCTACCTTGGGGAGTTTCGATATTAATATTTGCCATATTTGTAATCATTGTAACGCTTTCAATCATTCATTGATTAATACTGACTCTATAGTTAAGAAGCTTGCCTGAAGCGGGTTAACATACCTAGATTTATTAGCCATATTGAAAGGGAATCCATGAGCGGAATGTTCTCAAGCCCATTACCACCGGCAGCATTTGATAAAACCATGGTTTTTATTGATGGATCTAATCTTTTTATTCGTCTCCGTGATGCAAAGTTGAAAGTAAATAGCTTTAGTAGCATTTCCAAATTTGCGTGTCGTGAGCGTCAGCTTCACCGTACCTATTTATATACTTGTCAGGAAAAACTCGATGATGCTTATGCGGTTCATGGCGAAAAAGCATTTGAAGGCTGCAGAATCATTCTTGGTGAAAGCATAAAGCTGCCTAATGGCAAGCATAGAGAAAAAGGGGTTGATGCACTGTTAGTTGCTGATCTTGTCTACCATGCCGCCTCTAGAAATTGTCAATTTGCAATTGTGCTATCAAACGACCAAGACTTTTCTGTAGCATTAAAACGTGTTGAGGATTTTGGATGTAGGACAGGTGTGTTAAGCCTTGTCGACGATGCTCCTGAAAAGTTGAAACGTAGCTGCGACGATTATCAATTCTTTAATGAAAACCAAATGATTTCAAATAACTGGGCGGCTTCAATATAAATGTAAATATTTATTAATTCCGACCCTGAGTGTTACCCTTCAATCCTTCCTGAATACAACTATAGGCAACCATGTTCGAACTAGCATTTAAAAATATCGACGACGTACTTTGGAAAGAAGCCGGTTGTTCCAACGAATTAGATTACACAGAGCAGACATCTTGGCTGCTGTTCCTGAAATTCCTGGACGGCTTGGA
>DATKVT010000089.1 GCA_035529935.1 Williamwhitmania sp.
TTTACCCAAACCTAAAATCTCAAAAACCTAAAACTTAACCTATGAAAAATCCTAAAAGTATTATCGTGAATATTTTCTCTTGATCACCTTACAAAGATAGCTTACCAATCAGCTAACGCGTTTTAACCACAACTAAGCATAGCTATATGTTATTATCGCTACAAAACAAAAAAGGGAGCGCTTCGCAGCGGCCCCTTTTACCCAAACCTAAAATCTCAAAAACCTAAAACTTAACCTATGAAAAATCCTAAAAGTATTATCGTGAATATTTTCTCTTGATCACCTTACAAAGATAGCTTACCAATCAGCTAACACGTTTTAACCACAGCTAAGCGTAGCTATATGTTACTCTCGCTATAAAACAAAAAAGGGGGCGCTTCGCAGCGGCCCCTTGTAAACTCAAAACAACCTAAACTTAACCTATGAAAAGAATATAATACCTATGAAAATTTCTATCTTCTTACGTTACAAAGGTAGCACGCAAATCAGCTAACGCGTTTTAACCACAGCTAAGCGTAGCTATATGTTACTCTCGCTATAAAACAAAAAAAGGGAGCGCTTCACAGCGGCCCCTTGTAAACTCAAAACAACCTAAACTTAACCTATGAAAAGAATATAATACCTATGAAAATTTCTATCTTCTTACGTTACAAAAATAGTGCACCAATCAGCTAACGCGTTTTAACCACAGCTAAGCATAGCTATAACTTTAAAAAAACAACAAATTCAAACAAAAAGAGGGCGCTTCACAGCGTCCCCTTTTACTAACCCAAAACCTAAAATCTCAAAACAACCTAAAACTTAACCTATGAAAGATGAAATATTCTGTGTTTTCAAAAACTTCTAAATCGCCACCTCTTCAAAAATACATGCTCAAACATATAATTCGGTTTAACGAGGCTTAATCTGATTTAAAACACTTGTTTTCAACCGCATTTATATTGTAAACATCAAATCGAACCATTTTGATTCGTTTGATTGATCAAAAGTGACCAAACATTGACTAACGAATACTTTTGATAATGAAACAGCTGTCGCAGGTTGCATGGTATTGCATACCTACAACGTATTCTAAATAATTACGTACATCTCATTCAGATCAGTCAGAAACTCACCTAAAAATGGACAAAAAACAAGCAAGATGAACCCCTGGAGTAATTGTCTGTTTACCTATAAGAAATTAAACCAATAGCATGAAAACTATCCGATTCAAAACAAATATCAAGTGTAATGGTTGCCTTGCAGCGGTGACCCCCTTTTTAGATCAGGAAGGACAAATAAAAAGTTGGAAGGTAGACCTGATACATCCTGACAAAATACTAGAGGTTATTGCAGATGAAACACTTTCTCCTGAAAGGGTTATTGCATTGGTATCGCTAGGAGGTTACAACGCTGAGCAAATATTTCACTTGCAGTGAGATTTAAGAAGCATCTCCTTATGGTGCATAAGCATGGAGCTTACTCAAAAAGCCCCTCGTCACGCAACAGCAGCAAAATGGCGTTTTGAGGAACTATTAGGTACTTTTCACTCTTAAACTCCACCTCGTAGGTATTTTCCTGTATAAAAACGGCTAAATCGCCAGGCTTTGCTTGCAGCGGAAAGTAAGAGGCACCATCGTGCTTTTTCCAAGATTCATCGGCCTCATTCAGCGTTGGTATGGGGTAACCTGGTCCAACTTTAACCACATAACCGCTCTGAACCTTCTGCTTCTCCTCGACTCCTGGGGGTAAAAACAAACCACTCCTAGTTCTATCCTGAGGGGTCTTAGGCTTCACCAACACTCTATCGCCAACAACGATAAGCTTATCTAAATCCGAAACGTCTACCATCGAGAAAATTTTGACATCTTAGTAGAAACTTTCATACTTCGTTTCCGCCCAGCAACTCCAAAAATCAGATTTTAAGACCAACAACCAGCACGTCGTCCACCTGAATTTGGTCGTTCATCCACCGTTCTAAAGAATCACCAAGCAACTGTCCCTGATCAGCTATTGGCCTGTCGTAAAACGAAAGCAACATTTGCTTAAATCTAGTTGGGCAAAGCTTTTTTCCAGCCGAACCACCAAACTGGTCGGGAAATCCATCGGAGAAGAAGTATAGCAAGTCACCCTCCATCAACTCCACAACATTATTGGTAAAAGGCCTCATTATTTGATAGTTGCCAATTGGCATTCTATCGGGCCAAAACTCCATTAGATGAGGAATACCGGTATCATCCTTGCGAATGAGGTAGAACGCCTGGTTTGCGGCGGCATACTGCATGGTTTTCATATCATCATCAAAGACAGCCAGAACCATATCCATTCCATCAGAAGGATCGGTCATATCTCCAGATGGTTGCAGCGATGAAATTAGGTAGTCGCGCAACTCATCGAGCACCTCGCTGGCAGTTTTAACCTCCTCACGCTTCACTATTTCATTCAGCAGCGCAATTCCGAGCATGCTCATAAAACCACCAGGCACACCATGCCCGGTACAATCTGCAACGGCAAGTATTCTAAACTTTCCAACACGTGCCACCCAGTAAAAATCGCCCCCAACAATGCTCTTAGGATGATTGAATATAAATGAGTTGGGGAAAAGTTGGTTCACGGTTTCCAAGGAGGGCAATGCAGCGGATTGTATTCGCTTAGCGTACAGGATAGAGTCTGTTATCTCCTTCTTTTGCAAGGTAAGCACATCCCGCTGAATTTGCAGCTCATCACGATGGCTAGTCGTTTCCTCATGCTTCTGCTGGAGTTCCCAAGCAAGGTTGGCTAGTGAATTCCTCTGACTCTCTATTTCATCACGTTGTGCAGCTATCTCCTCGCTCTGCTTCTCAATTTCCGAATACTGATAATGGAGTAGCTGAGAAGCTTTCATTTTTTTTCTATAAAAGAAAATAATGAAAGTAATGGAGAGTATTAGTACCAAAATGAATAAAACCAGCAAGTTTCGAACAAAAATTTGACTTTGGCTATGCTCCCTGTTCACCGCTGAAACCTTCTCCTGTTCCGTTTTAGCTTCGTACTGCCGCATCTCCATTTTCCAAATCATTTCCGATTCGGCCATCTTTTGATTGTTCTCCTGGCTAAATATGCTATCGTGTAAAGCGTTAGATTTCTTGTAGAAGCCTATCGATTGCTTCAGATTGCCCAACTTTTCAAACGACTCAGCAAGGGTTGTGGAGGCCCGTTCCTCCTGCCTCAAAGCACCAAGGCTATCACTCAACCTTACCGATCTCTCGCCCCACTCCACAGCCTTATCTAAATCTCCCTTATCATAGAAGAGTTGGGCCATGCTCTGATAAATTGACGCCATGCTGCTCTTGTCCTTCAACCGCTCCTTTATTTGCAGAGCCATCTGCAAATGCTTAAAGGCTTTTCCATACTCTTTAAACTTTCCATAGAGCATGCCGATGTTGTTGTAGAGCATGGAGGTTCCCCGCTGATCCTTCACGGTGAGGAAGTAATTCAGTGCATCAAAATAATGGGCAAGCGCATTTTCATACATCGCCTTGCTTAAGTAGAAGTTACCTAAACTGTTGTTGATATAGGCAATGTAGAGGTTGTTTTTCAATGCATGGGCATATTCGCTTGCTTCACTATAGTATTCTAGGGCCTGCTTAGCTTCACCTTTCTGGTTAACCACTAGCCCTAAATTGTATATGGCTGCCAACATGGAAAGGGTATCCTTCAGGTTATGGGCAATTTTATAGCTGCGCATAAGATGCTCGTATGCCTTAGGATAGTTAGCCTTGTCATAGTAGATTCGACCAATATTGCTCAGCGAATTTGAAATTCCCAGCGAATCACCCATCTCCTCTCGTAGCTGCAACGATTCAAACCCATGCTGCAAGGCGGTATTAAAGTTGCCAAGATTAGAGGATGCAACAGACATGTAGTGCAACACTTCAGAAACCTGCCTCGTATCATTGAACTTTTTTGCCACGGTCAAGACGCTATCGGCTAATACGAGCGACTCCTGCTGCAAACCAATGTGCTGAAGGGAATCTATAACCGTTAAGGACCGCTCAACAAATAGGGAGTCAAGCTTAGAACCACCTCTACCATTAATTAGATGGGCAGGTTGGCATACAGCTATGCCGTAGCAAAATAAAAAAAAGGCTACGAGAACGCTTCGTATGGTAGTGAATCTCAGCATAACTTGCGGCGGCAAATGTGTTTGCAATTTACGAAAAGATTTACCCAAACCTTCAACAAAACAGGTGATATTGAACAACAAATAAGCGATTTATTAAAATCTTGCTGAACTGTCAACCCTAAACCATCCATGATAATTATACAACTGGCTAATTTATTGTAGTGTGGGGCAGTTTTCGACACCTCAATAAAAAAACGGTTGCAAAAATATGCATTTTTCGTTACCTTTGAAATGTTGGCGAGGGATGACCAAAAATTCAACTTTGCAAACACCAACCTCACCTTAATACTCACTCCCTTTTAGGATAAAATGTCCAAATACTGAGGCTTCTCGATAAGAGAAAGACCTTAATTACAAAAGGGTTACCGGCCACAAATTAAAAAGCATAAGGCCGTATGATTTGCATACCAGCTGTTGGAATAAATTCAAATGGAACAATTAACCTAGCTATGCCACTGTATCAACCAGAAATGATTGCCCTTTCAGGAAAGGCTCATCGTCTGCTAAAGCAGCTTGTTATGGAGAATCCTCGCGTCAAGGATATCTATTCCGCTGCAAACAATGATGATGAAGCAAAAGTCCTTTTGCAAAGTTGGGCCATGGAAATTCTGGTTGAAAACCCCATTGCACTTCAATACTACAAAAACGAAAAGACAGGTCGAAAAGCATTTGAGCAGTTGAGGTGGAAAGATTTTGCTGCCATACGCATTTTGGACTATATCGACAATGCTGGCAGAGTGTTTGAAAACCCATATCGTAAAAGCATCATTTCTATTTCAGATCCTTTTAAAATTCTTTGGTGGGCAATAAAACAAAACGGTGGAGGAGCAAAACCCCAATTTTTCCATGATTTAATTTTCCTTTTTCGCCAACTCACCCAACAACTTCCTCCAACAAAGCCTTCCACAGAGAAGGTTCTAAAGTGGATGGATCGATGGAACGATGGATTAGACGAGGAACTTATCGACATTAGACGGAAAAACAAAAGCCGCATTATTGACCTGCTCATTCAGAAGATGGATTGCGGCGAACTCACCGACACCAAATACACCTTTCCACCCGGCTGCAGCCAAGTAGAGAAAGTTGCGCTAGTAAATAGCTGGTGGGATGAACATCTCTTCCACCTACGGTTTGCCATCCGCTCACCTCAGCTGATGAATGAGATGCTGAATCATTCCCTCGACACTGACACCATGAACTTGATGGAATCTGCAGAAAAAAAGGGAATCCCTTTCTTCGTAAACCCATACTACCTGTCGCTGCTTAATGCAACACCTAACGCACACCACGCAAACAGCGACCTCGCCATACGGCACTACGTAATATACAGCAAACAGCTCATTGAGGAGTTTGGACGAATTGAGGCGTGGGAAAAGGAGGATACCGTGGAGTTGGGAAAACCCAATGCTGCCGGATGGCTGCTACCTTCAACCCACAGTATCCATAGGCGATATCCCGACGTGGCCATACTAATTCCCGAAACAATGGGTAGGGCTTGCGGTGGACTCTGCTCCTCGTGCCAACGGATGTATGATTTTCAGCGAGGAAACCTGAACTTCAACCTCGAGAAGCTCACGCCAAAGGAGAAGTGGGAGGATAAACTCATGCGCCACCTCACCTACTATGAAACCGACACCCAGCTGCGCGACATCTTAATCACCGGGGGCGATGCACTGATGAGCCGCAATGCTTCTCTAGAGCGCATTCTAGAGGCGGTATACCAAATGGCATGGCGAAAAAAAGAGGCCAACAAAGAACGACCCGATGGTGAGAAATATGCCGAGATAGTCCGTGTTAGGCTTGGAACTCGTCTACCAGCCTATCTGCCACAGCGGGTAACGCCCAGCCTTGCAACCATATTGGCTAACTTTAGAAAAAAAGCCAGCAAGATTGGTATAAAGCAGTTTGTCATACAAACGCACTATGAATCACCCCTGGAGATTACACCAGAGGCAAAGCTGGCAGTGGAGCGTCTCATTGCTGCCGGATGGATAGTTACCAACCAAGTAGTATTTACTACTGCTGTCTCCCGAAGAGGACACACTGCTAAACTTCGTAAAACATTGAATAAGCTGGGAGTACTAACCTACTACACCTTCTCTGTAAAGGGATTTCTCGAGAACACCTTCAACTATGCTACCAATGCCCGCGCCGTGCAGGAGCAAATTGAAGAAAAGATAGTTGGACGTATTCCTTTGGAATACTACACCCACATTAAGAACTTCAACGATAATCCGGAGAAAATGAAGGAGAACATTGAACTTCTCCAACAAAAGGCAAACCTCCCCTTTCTGGCTACCGACCGCAATGTGATTAACCTTCCTGGAGTTGGTAAAAGCTTAACCTTTAGAACCATTGGCATCACCAACTGGGGTAGACGAATTTTGGAGTTCAGCTACGACCCAACCCGCAGCCATAGCCCTGTGGTTAACAAAAAAGAGAAGGTAATTATTGTTGAATCGAAAACCATTAGCGACTACCTACACCAGCTAGAGGAGATGGGTGAAGAGGTAGCCGATTACTCGAGTGTTTGGGGCTACTCCATTGGTGAAACAGAACCGGTGCAGCCAATATTTGAATACCCTGCCTATCCATTCCAAACCACCACCGTTGTTTCCAATATTGTGATGGGTGACAAAAAGAGCGAGGAGTAAGGGAAAAGTGACTGGTGACTGGTGACCGGTTGACTCAACCATTGCTCCATTGTATTGTTTGAAGAGTTAGAACTTTGGTAGAAGCCAGTTCAATTTCGACCACAACCCTCAAGCTGGTTTTGCCAAGTAATAAAAATGCTGTAAATTTAACTTGTTCAACAAAAAAGTAACGCTATGAGTATGTTGAAACCGGGTGACAAAGCGCCTGAATTTTCGGGAAAAGACCAGAATGGAGCACCCATATCGCTTTTGGACTATAAGGGGAAAAAGTTAATTCTATACTTCTACCCAAAGGATAACACTCCCGGATGCACCGCCGAGGCATGCAGCCTGCGCGACGGCTACGAGGAGCTCACCAAGCTGGGCTTCGACGTGGTGGGCGTAAGTGCCGACAGCGAGAAAAGCCACCAAGAATTCATTGGCAAGTTCAACCTTCCCTTTCGTCTAATTTCTGATACCAGCCAAGAGATTATTAAGGCCTATGGAGCCTGGGGTGAAAAAAAAATGTACGGAAAATCCTATGAAGGAATATTAAGAACTACCTTTGTAGTGGGAGCAGATGGACGCATCGAAAAGGTGTTCGACAAGGTGAAAACCGCCGACCACGTAAGCCAAATATTATCGGAAATGGCCTAACCATTTCGCAGCCAATTGCCTCTGCACCCCGACGTATAAACTAATAACATTGAAGATAGATGGAACCGGAAAAACTAGAAAAACAGGAGAAGGTAGAGAAGCCAAAAAAGGAGAACGGCATAAATGCCGAAAAGCTGAAAGCGCTGCAGGCCACCCTCGACAAGATTGAGAAGGATTTTGGGAAAGGCACCATTATGCGGATGGGCGACAAGCCCTTTGCCGATGTGCCTACCATTTCGGCGGGTTCCATTGCACTGGACATTGCGCTAGGAATTGGTGGCTATCCACGTGGCCGTATTGTGGAAATTTATGGTCCTGAATCGTCGGGTAAAACTACGCTGGCCATCCACGCCATTGCCGAGGCTCAGAAGGCAGGAGGAATTGCGGCCATTATCGACGCCGAGCACGCCTTCGACCGCACCTATGCCGAGAAGCTTGGCGTTAACCTCGACAACCTCTTTATCTCTCAGCCAGACAATGGCGAGCAGGCGCTGGAGATTACCGACCACCTCATCCGTTCAGGTGCAATCGACATTATTGTGATTGACTCCGTGGCCGCACTTACCCCAAAAGCCGAAATTGAGGGCGAAATGGGTGAGTCCAAAATGGGACTACAGGCAAGGTTGATGTCGCAGGCGCTGCGTAAGCTCACCGCCAACATCAACAAGACCAACACCTGCTGCATCTTTATCAATCAGCTGCGCGAAAAGATTGGGGTAATGTTTGGCAACCCCGAAACCACCACCGGTGGTAACGCACTAAAGTTTTACGCTTCCGTGCGTGTGGATATTCGCCGTATTGGCCAGCTCAAGGACGGTGAGGACAGCACGGGTAACCGCGTAAGGGTTAAAATTATAAAGAACAAGATGGCTCCGCCGTTTAAAAAGGCAGAGTTCGATATAATGTACGGCGAGGGCATCTCCAAGATTGGTGAGATTATCGACCTCGGCGTGGAGCTCAACATTATTAAGAAGAGCGGTTCGTGGTTTAGCTACGGTGAAACTCGCCTTGGTCAGGGGCGCGATGCAGTTAAAGCCCTCCTTCAGGATAACCCCGAGCTCAGCAACGAGCTGGAGGTCAAAATACGTGAGGCACTCAAGGTGGTTGCCTAAGCAAGCAACAGAACACATTCATCACAAAAGCCAAATCCACTCGGATTTGGCTTTTACTTTTGCAGTGGTGCCAAGCAATACAATTAATCAGCTACCTTTATTAGCCTAAAACTAACAAGAATGCCCATGAAGCAGCACATTGCCCACGTTACCCTGCTGGTGAACGACTACGATGAGGCCATTGAATTCTACACCCAGAAGTTGCACTTTACTCTATTGGAGGACACCTCGCTAACCGATACCAAGCGATGGGTAAGGGTTGCCCCTCCCGGTTCCACAGCAACCTACCTGCTGTTGGCCAAGGCGGCCAACCATGAGGAGCAGCAGCATGTGGGAAACCAAACCGGAGGACGGGTATTTCTGTTTCTCTATACCGACAACTTGGCTCGCGACTACAAAAACCTTGTTGAAAAAGGCGTTACCATTGTTCGCCCACCCGTGGTGGAGGCGTACGGAACGGTAGCCGTATTTGCCGACCTTTACGGAAATTTGTGGGATTTGCTGGAGCCAAAAGGGTAGGTTAAACTTATCTACCCCTGCAGTATTCAACCTCATTTTGCAAGTAGGCATCTCGTTGCCCTACCTGTTTAGCAATAAAAGTGTCAGTTCCGCATGATTTCACTGGAACTCCGCATCGAATAAAACCAACTATATCCGCGTTGAAGACAGAAGTGAACTAGTCGCCAAGCATCGATAATGATTCCTGTATTGCTTCAATTCGAGCTGGCCTATTTATTGAATAAGTATGGCTATTAGCCGCCAAAAAATTAAAAAGAGCGAGGGATTTTTCCAATAAATTCCGTTTTAGCGCAGCATCCTGTTGCACCATTGCATCTTGGTAAAACAGCTCTGCCAGCATCTCCATTCTTGGAATGCTATCCTTTTGCAAGTCTTTTTCAGCAACAAATCCGGCGATAATACTCTCAATGCTGCTGCTGTAAAAGAAAGTGATGTTGTTACCCAAATATTGTTCGTAAAGGCCACTGAGCTGGATTCGAATCTCCTCAACGTTGTCCTTATACCTTCCTGAAAATAACTCGGTTAAAGCATCAAAGAACTGCTTCACCATTCGCATTAAATAATCTCTTTTTATCATGACGTTTATGCCTGCAAGAAAAAGAACAAAATGGAAAACGAACTATTGAAAATGGAGATTAACTTTTAAGCGTCAATTGATGTATGCTTTACTGTTCTGTGGCTGCAGCGTATGAATACTAACTCCCTCGCATCTATCCTACCTGACATTTCCATAAAACCTTAGCATTTCAAAGTTAGTAAATAATTGCGCCTCTCCCACCGTCATCCTATACTGGTCCTGTTCCCACAGCACAATGGGCGCCAATAGCAATATTTTTTCCTACCTTTAGGATTTTGTGGTTATAAATCCAGCCTAATGCCATGATAAAGTTTGCCGTTATTGAAAATCGGGTTGATAAGAGCGACAACCACCTCCACCGTGTAGAAAGTTTAGGCCCATTGCACGACGTAACAACTACACCCCTTTGTGAAGAATCTATTGACAGCATAACCGAAAACGAAAAGGTAGTGGTGGTATTCAATATCAAGCTCGACGATGAGGAGGGCAAAGCACTGCTCCGCCTTGTACGTAACCAACAAGCAAAGGTGTGCCTTTACCTTTCGGAAGATGTGGAAAACCCCTTTTCTCCCAACTGCGCCATGGCTGCCGCCAATTGGATTCTCTACGATAGCAACCAGCAAAACAGCTTAACGGAAGATTTCAATAAGGTATTTGAGCAGGAGCTTGCCATTGCTCCCACGGTGACCAACAAGCTCATAAAATTTATTACTCAACCACAATTTAAGAATTGGAAGCATGCCTCATCTCTCACCACTCGGGAGCTAGAAGTAATGAACTTAATTGCCGAAGGTAACCTCAACAAGGAAATTGCCGATAAGCTAGGCATCAGCCTGCAAACGGTAAAAAACCATGTTAAGAATATCTACCCAAAAATGGGTGCTAGCAACCGTTTCGAGGCTATTCAACGATTTGTTGAAAGCAGCAACGAACAAGTTTCACCCATTTAACTACTTCATTTCTCATTTTTCCATAGCTACATTAGTTTAGGCCATAGCCCCAAAGGGCTATTTACATTGTTTTTAATGTAATCGTAACTTAGGGACATTAGAAAAAACTAAGCTATGACAGGAAGTATTGCAATTGACGTGGCATTGGGATTAGTATTTATTTACACCCTCTACAGCCTATTTGCTACAACGCTGGTGGAAGTCATTGCCACCATTTTTCAAACCAGGGCAAGGTTTCTGGAAAAAGGAATTAAGCGCATGCTCGATGACGACACGCAACCCGTTTTCGCCAAAGAGTTCTATCAAATGCCGCTCATAAAGTACATGGCAAGCGGTCTCTGGAAAATCTTCAATAAGCCGGCCTATCTTAAGGCCCGGAATTTTTCGCAGGCACTGCTCCAGCTGCTGAAAGATCAATCGCAGGAAGGAGCTGCAACGCTCGACAAAATCCGAGCTGCACTTGAGGCCAAGCAATATACCCAAACGGGTAAGTATCTTCTCAACTTGCTGAATGATGCCGAAAACGACCTAGAAAAGTTTAAGGAAAAGTTGGAAACATGGTACGACGACACCATGGCGCGAGTAAGCGGTTGGTATAAAAGGCGTATTTCCCTTATTACATTTATCGTAGGGCTCGTTCTGGCGACCATTTTCAACGTAGATTCATTTCAAATTGTGAATAAACTTTCCAAAGACCCCAAAGCTCGCGAGCAATATGTTCAGCTGGCTGGACAGCTGGCTGCCGATACAACATTTGCAAACGACTCCACAGTAAGAGATTCGCTCATTAAAAACCTTAACACGCTTCAACTCTACGCCTCCCAGAGTATTGACGTATTGGGCACCAAACGAGTAAACTGTACCACGGATACAACTTCCACTACTGCAATGAAAAACGGTAAAGACACTCCAAGCAGGCACTGCTACCTAAAGGCAATGTGGTATTCCAGCTGGGATAATTTCTGGGGCTGCCTCATTACAGCAATTGCCCTTAGCCTTGGAGCACCCTTCTGGTTCGACCTGCTAAACAAGATTGTGAAGCTGCGCGGCTCACTGGGAGTCGCCACTTCTGCAGAAGAAAAAGCAAAATCGACTCAACAGCCATAAGTAATGCAAGAATACTGGTGGCTGGATGACTATGGCATACCCACACTTCATTCCCAGGGGTTTACAGGTAAGGGAATAAAGATAGCCGTGCTGGACACGGGGGTATGCCTAACTCATCCAGCTCTCAAATTGGACAAAAACCTGCTGCACGACGTTACCGGAAGTCCTTCAGGAACCGAAGACATTGACGGGCATGGAACTCACTGCATTGGAACAATCAATTCTACCTCTGACGGAAACGGGAACCTATTGGGTATTGCCCCCGATGCCGAAATTTATGTATGCAAAGTAACTCACGACATTGTCCGCGATAATAGTTATTACCTTAAAACGGCAATTGAATGGGCTATTCAACAAAATGTAGATGTTATATCTATAAGCCAAGGTTTTCCATCAAATGATAGCGACCTCGAACAAGCTGTTAAAGTTGGGATAGACCATGGGATACTTTTTATCTGTGCAGCAGGAAATAAACCCAATGGATTTCGCTGTGACCATATTTACTATCCTGCTCATTACAATTCCGTAATTTCGGTTGGAGCCATCGACCAAAACAGGATGCCCATTGCAAGCTCCATTCTTACGGGCGAGACAACCATCTTTGCACCCGGAGACAATATTCTTTCCACCTACATTAACAACGGGTACGCAAGGCTCACCGGTTCAAGCCAAGCAACCCCGTTTGTTGCTGCCCTCTGTGCCCTTTTCGTTGAGGAGCAACGAAGGGTTAATCCAACTTATAAGGCATTGCAATTAAGTCCCATGTTGTTAAAAGAAACCGACAGTTTTCAGTATGGGAAAATCATCGCTCCTTTAAAAATTCTAAAAACGATAAAGCCATGAAAAATTTAACAATACTTACTCTTTTGTTGCTTGCCATCGCTCCATGCGCCCTTTCCCAGAATCCATTTTACGACGCACAAGAGTTAGCAAAATTCAAATACATCTTGATAAATGGATGTCCAACATTAATTGTATCAACCAATGAAGACAGTTCAACCATTGCCAAAATACTAAAAAAGTATAAGCCAAATGCCACTAATTACAAAGAACTAGCCGAAACCTTCGCCCAAAATCCCTTTTTCAAAATTCCATACTCGGCAAGCCAGTCTGTCAACACCAGCACATTCAACATTGCAGCCTATGCCAACGAATTTGGGAAAGGGCTCGGTCAGCTTGGAGGCCTCGACGTTACCACCCTTGCCGACGGCTTTGCCAAGTTTATTGTTGAACGAACCAAGCTGGAGCTGAACGCCGCCTTCTTCTCCCGCTTTCAGGAGGAGATTGAAAAACCGGAGTACAAGGATTTACAAACTATATTCCCTCAAACCTACAGAGCGCTTACCACCATTGGAGAGGAAATTTACAACTACGAAGGATACCTCCAAACCTTACGCGAATGCTTTAAGAACGACCTAAACGACCTAACCAACACGCTCCCCGCTATTGTTGACAACCACCCCGATTTCTTTGCAAAATTTCCCGAGCTGGAGGCATTGCTGAACAGTGGCTGCTACCTTGCCTCCGAATTGAAGAATAAAGTACATCCGGGCGATATTCTCAACAGCTATCCTGTAACCTACCTCGATAAGCTTTCACCCGACAGTAAGGGGGCCATCCAAACCCTTCAGCTCGTATCGGCCTCGCTTCGCAAATTTCCAACCGACGACAAAAGCTACTGGGTTAGCACAGCGCAGCTGAATGAGCTCGTTGGCGATAAGGTTGCCTTTCGAATTTACCTTGGATTAATCTACCAACAGGCCATACTGCCACCCTACAACTCCATTCAGTTTAGCCAAACAACCCTAGTGGCAGCGCTAAGCCAGTTGGCAACGGATTTCAACAATGGTTACGACAAGTATGTGACATACCTCTACCAGTTTGAAGGGAAGGTGAACTCCCTCAAGCAGCTCATGGACAGCTACCAAACGCCCATGAAGGACTCCCTTGCGGTTGAATTCTACGCCAAGTATGCCAACGCCTCACTCGACATTTTTAAACAGGCCACCCAAGCCGGTAAGCTGCCCTACATAAACCTGCCACAGCTAGCCGACACCCTCCACGACTTCTTCGACGTAGCACAAACTGCCTGCGACCTTACCCTTGCCATCAACCGTTGCAACTACGGAGCAGCCATTGTTAACGGTGCGCACATTTACGATGTGGTAATAAGCAAGCACCTCAACCAGCCCTTGAACGGCACCACGGTTGGCGTAACATTCCACATCTCGCCCAAGGTGAAAGAGAAGCTCTTCCTCTACGGCTCGCTCATGGCATCGGTTGCACAGGCCAAAACCTCCGACGAGGTTAAAACGGCCATCGACGCCATTGCGCTACCGCCAGGCTCAGCCCGCACAAAGAGGGAATCGGCGTTCAATGTTTCCGTGAATGCCTACTGCGGAATGTATGCCGGCTACGAGAAGATAAAGGGAATAGACCACGGCTACCAGGAGGTTACCTTTAAAAAGTGGAACAGCTACGGCGTTACAGCCCCCATTGGATTTGCCATAAGCACAGGCCAGCAGCATGTAATTCCGTTTATAAACAAATGGTGCAGCAAGCAAAGGCACTGGTCGCACACGCTGTTTGTATCGGTGGTAGACATAGGAGCACTTACCGCTTTCCGCTTCGCCGGCGACAGCACCAGCACCGCCCCCAAGGTGGAGCTCAAGGACATAATCTCCCCCGGACTATTCTACTCCATTGGTATTCCCAAGTCGCCCATATCGGTTAACGTGGGCTACCAGCTTGGACCGCTGCTGCGGAACGTTTCGGCCACACAAAACAGCTACAACAACAGCTATACCCGCTTTAGCGTATCCATTTGCGTGGATATTCCGGTGCTGAATCTCTATAACAAGCCACGTTAACAGCTAAATCCATTAGCCATGCCCAACATTTCTCAAACCACCGTATACAATGCCCTAAAAAGCAAGGGGTATAGAATTTTTGAGGCAGATGATAAGCCCTATAACCTCAACCTTGTAGGCATTCGAAACAACGCCGGCAAGCCCAACCTTTTCGACGATTGGATTGCCGTGCTATGGAAATACAAGGGGAATTGGAACTTTGTGGTTTACCAAGCCACCACCGACCCCGGGCTATACTGGCTGCAGCATCCCGAAAACGCCCTTGGAACGGCAATTGTAAAGGAGGGGCAGTATCCCGGAAGCCACAAGCTGGGGCTTCACAAGGGCTACAAGGCTCTGCAACAAGTTGGCAACCTCACCGTTATCCGCGATTACAACAAGGATGGCGTGCTCGACTACAGCTCGGGCAAGGAGACCACCGGCAACAGCTACGGTATCAATATTCACCGGGCTACCTATAACGGGATATCGTTAAATGTAAATAAATGGTCTGCCGGATGTCAGGTGCTGGCCAACTCCTTCGAGTTCGACCAGCTCATGGGCATGTGCACCGAGGCCGTAAAGCACTGGGGCAACTCCTTTACCTACACCCTTATCAACAGCAACGACCTAAAATAGCAAAGCCATGGAAAGCAATACACCACCATACAGCCAGCGGCACGGGTATATTCCCGCTGCCAAGTAATAAGTATCAGCGTTGAGAGAATCTCAAGCATGTAGCATATCTATGCACAGATTGTTTAAACTAAAACTTATTGAACTATGGAAAACAGAGTCTCCTTCAGCATCACCCCCGAGGTGGAGCAGAGCATTCTCGATGCCATTGCGCAAATAGAGAGTGACCTACCCATGCTCATCAACCTATCGGCGGAAGACCGCCACGACCTCCCCAAAATGGGCGACAAAACGCTGGCCTTTGTGACCAAATCGTTGGAATACGCCAAGCAAAATCCGGGAGTGGTACCTCCCTTTTTGAATATACCCGAATTTGAGAAGGATGTAAATGCAGCAACATCCATGTCGAAAATTCTGCGGCCACTCAAGCAGCTGCTCGAAAGAATAGACGACACCACCATGCTCACCGGTAGCGAAGCCTACTCCGCTGCCCTTATTTTTTACGGTGCTGTAAAAGGTGCCGCCAAGGCCGATGTGGGCGGTATGAAAACCGTATACGACGACCTGCAGTCCCGGTTCCCGGGCAGGAGCAAAACCGCTGCACCCACCCAAAGTTAGGGCAGCCCCAATACCTCTAACGTGGTAGGGCTAGGGCTCCAAAGTTGAATATTGTTGATGCCTAGCCTGTTTGTTTGGTTGCAGGAAAGAGGCACCCCCCCCGGAAGCAAAGCTGCAGTAGGTGGTGCAAACAGCACCGCCTACTAACCGCTTCACCGGATGCAGCTTTCCTGCTTTTTTTACATAGCAAGGGGGTTACCTCCATATCCTTCCGAAAAAGTGGGGCAACCCCTCCAACTCAACCTCTACACTCCCCCACCGCTTCCTCCTTTTCGCCCCAATTGCCTCTCCAAGAAACCTTTTTGTCGCTCCAAGCGATCTTTTTCTCACTCAGAGAAACCTTTTTGATTCTCTGAGTGACCTTTCTCTCGCTCAGGAAAACCTTTTTCTCGCGGCTAGTGACCTTTTTCTCTCCCGGAGAAACCTTTTTGGTTCTCCGAGCGACCTTTTTGTTTCTCGAAGCGACCTTTTTCTCGCTCCGAGAGGGAATTTGCCTCTCGGAGAGGGAAATTGGTGCTCGGATAGGGAAATTGGTGCTCGGCGAGGGAAATTTTACAGGGTATTATAATCAATAGATAACTGATTTTTCGTAATTTTAAATACTTCATTTTTAATCAATACAGCAATAAAACCATGGAAGAATCAATCAATAATAAACTACCTCGCAGCAGAGCTGACGAGGTATTAAAACAAAGACAGTTGCTGACTGTGTATCTTTATATATTCTTTTTCTCGACCTTGACCCTTTACATACGCTTGTATTGTAGATTCATCTCCATGCTTACCTACTG
>DATKVT010000090.1 GCA_035529935.1 Williamwhitmania sp.
GGGTCTACTCTGGGTATCATGGCTCTTACATCGAGATGTGGTAATTTCTTGTAAGATACTGATATTCAGAGTATTTACCAAATATTTACGTGTTTATTTTACTGGTAATCAGGCATTTGTTTTTTTTGTCATGTACTAAGCCAAAGAAGACAGAATTATCACAATTCCTGATGATTTTTTTGCAGAAGTTATACTTGGAATAAATATGCTAGAAGATCATAAAATCGTTATTAAACAAATATGTAAAGAAAAGAATGTACCTGTTTTTCAGGCAGCGAAAGTTGATTTCAAATTTAAAATGAACAAGATAAAAATACAATAATTAGGTACAATCAAGGACCCCCCCCAACCTCTATAACCATGGAACCGCTAACCCACAAAAAATAGCACTTATGAGAATCATCCACCTATTGATATTCTTGCCATTGCTTACCTCCTGCCAACAAAGCAGGGTTAGCAGCACTAATAATTCAAGCTCAATCGAAAGGTTTGAGAATGTTTTAGGAAAGCAAGAAACGGATTATCTCAATGAGATAGTTCAAGATTTTGAAGGTTTTCTAAACTCAAGCTATTCCGGCAACGATTTGGCTTCTAAATACAAAGCATACTTAACGGATATCTCAAATAATACGCTTAAGCATCATTGGAAAATAGATTCACTAAAAATGCTGAGGTATGAGAAGAGCAACTTATTTGCCAAGTACGATACTGTTTATGCCGATACCGTATGGTTTGAGGATGGTATGGTAAACTTCAAATTCAAAAACGATAACCTTGTCCAATCCATAATACCAATAGAACAGAAAAATCGGGCATTAAATATTGATTCCTTGATTCAGGATACCAAGTCAAAACCATACATAAAGCTAATCAGCGAAAGCCAGTTTTATGTTGCACTTGATTCTATTGCGCATGGTGATTCATTGATTCTCGACATTATCGACTCAAAGTCGAATCCCAATCAGGTGGAAGAATCCCTATTTGCAAGAGGGCTTTTAAAGCACAACCCAGACTTCTCCAACTATTTCATAAAACGGATAATTGCCCTAGAAACAGCAGAAAACCTAAGGTATAAACTCCATTAATCGTGCTAATACCAAATGTTGGGTGAACTTTCCGTTACCAAGCCTAGCGACCGCCTCCACCTGTTAGGGGAAGGTTGGAGGGGGTCAGTGGTTAGCATGTTAGGGGATTAGGTAGTTAGGTAGATAGGCTTCGGCTTACAAAATACTTCGAGTTTTAATTAGTGTGTGCCAGGAAAAGATTAACTTCGGGTGTGAAACTGCGGATGCCGTTCGATAAGGGTGGGTATATGCGGGTTTGCAGAATAAATAAGAAAGTTGGATGCAAAAAAGAACGCTATGAGAAGACATTTTTCAGTTATTTTTATTCTTTTGTTTTATTCCACTCAGTATGCAATTGGACAAGAGATAAATACTGATTGCTATACAGCAAATGAAATAGCACTTAAAAAAGTGAGTTTTAGTAGATTTTCAGATATTCGACTTAAGAACATACTAAAACCATTTTTTATGCTTTCTGATACGGACTATAGTCAATTATATTTTATTGATTACAAACCAAAACTGATTAATGATTCTGTTGCCTATTTTAAAATCGATGATGGGTTAGCAAAAGGATATGAAGTTAGATTAGAAAGCAAGAAGTTTGACCCTAATAATCATAAATTTACAAAATCAACAGATGGCGAGATATGTTTGATTGATAACAAAGTATTTTGGGGTACAGATGGAGATATGCCAACTGATAAAGTAAGCAAACTTGACGTTAAGTTAAATAAACAAGCCATTTTTGTTCCATTAAGTGAGTTTAATGATTTGTATAATCCATCATTTCTTTATGGGCCCGATGTTGTTCATGTAGAAGCTAAAATGGATAAAAAAGGTGAATATTTTATAATTGTTCTATTCGGTAGTGATGGTGCAGGCTCTTATAGTTCTGTATGGATTTTCGAAAATGGAAAATATTTCGGAAGAGCGGTAGAAAGCTTATGATAAATAATTTACTGTGCACAAATGAATAGTTTTCCCCGCCACCTAAGCTGACGATAAAAACTCCCCCACTCCATTGTGCGATGTGCCCTATTGTTTCGGTTGCTGTTACCAAGGGTTGGCCTCTTCGAGGTCAACGGTTGTGAAAACTACCGTATAACTCCGGTCTAACTCCAGTATAATTTCTTTTTTCAACCATTTGCTATTACGGTGCATGGTTGTTACTTTGAGTTGAACAACGATTGTGCATGCACCGCTCGCGCTAGGGGCCGCTTGCCAACCATGGGCTTCAGCCCATGGCTATTCAGATTAAACCTCTCCGAGGTTTTATTAAGAGACGCAAATCCTTGCATCTCTACATTCGGTTGCATTCTCTGAATTCTCTGAATTCTCTAACTTCTTTAACTCCTTTGACTTCTTGTTAATTTCCTTTTGCCATTGCGGTGCAAGTCAGCTGCAACGCGTTGAACAGCGATTGTGCGTGCACCGCTTACGCTAGGGGTGTTCCCTTTCCGGGGGTTGACACCCCCGGCTACAAACATGCCATCCCTTCGGGATTGGGTTTTGGGCGAAAAATCCTTCGCCCAACATCGGGTTGAATTCATTTATCGGCACAAAGGAGACGCAAATCCTTGCGTCTCTACATTCGGTTGAATTCTCTTAATTCTCTAACTTCTTTAACTCCTTTGACTTCTTGTTAATTTTCTTTTGCCATTGCGGTGCATGGCAGCTGCAGCGCGTTGAACAACGATTGTGCATGCACCGCTTGCGCTAGGGGTGTTCCCTTTCCTGGGGTTGACACCTCCGGCTACAAACATGCAACCTCTCCGAGGTTGGGTTTGGGGCGAAAAATATTTCGTCTTTATATCGAATCGAATTAATTTATCGGCATAATGGAGGCGCAAATTCTTGCGTCTGTATATTCGGTTGCACTCTCTGAATTCTCTAACTTCTTTAACTCCTTTGACTTCTTGTTAATTTCCTTTTGTCATTGCGGTGCAAGAATGTTTCGGAATTTTATACAGAAATGCCGAACAATACATACCGCGTTGGGTTCATATATAGAGCTTTATCGAGTGCATTAATAAGCTAGTGGTAATTGTAGGGCTACGGCCTAACAATCGAACGAACCAACTACTTTAACTTTGATAAACAATATATTATGAGCAAGATTATATTTGACTGTGGAATATCGCTTGATGGCTTTTTCGCCGGCGACAACAGAAGTCCAAGCAATCCAATGGGTGGCGTTTCAGGAAAAATACACCAGTGGATGTTTAAGCAAAAAGCATTTTGGAAGCATATCAAAATGGAAGGTGGTGAAGAATACGGTGCCGACAGTAAATTAATTGATGATGTGTTTGCACGAACAGGTTCTTAAATTATGGGAAAACGAATGTTTGAAGAAGGCGAAGTCGCTTGGGCAGAAGATTTATACGAAGCGGATGTTTATGTGCTGACGCACGAAAAACGGGAGCCTTGGGTTCAAAAGGGGACTACAACTTTTTATTTCATCAACGACGGAATACAAAGTGCATTGGAAAAAGCAAAACAATCAGCCAAAGGAAAGGACATAAGAATACAAGGTGGCGCGAACACTATTCAGCAATATCTCAACGCTGGACTTGTGGACGAATTTTTCCTCCATATTGCCCCTGTTTTTTTTGGAAGTGGTATCCGACTGTTTGACGGAATTGACAAAGACAGATATGATATTCAAATTGTGGAAGTAATACCATCAAACTTGACAACACACTTGAGATACAAATTGGTGAAGAAGTAGGCACACCTACCGCTAACCAGCGGTAGCATATTTGGAACATCGGGGCCATGAATTAACAGCTAACCTCACAAAAAAGTAGCATATGTCAAACAACAGCATAACACTACACCGAGTGCTAAAAGCAACTCCCGAAAAGGTTTTCCGCGCTTTCTCCGACCCCAGCGCTTATGCCAATTGGATTCCACCATACGGCTTTTTGTGTAGCGTTCACCATATGGACTTTAAGGTAGGTGGCAGCTACAAAATGTCGTTTATAAACTTCTCAACAGGGAATGAGCAATCGTTCGGCGGAAAGTTTTTGGAAATCAAACCCAACGAGCTTATTAAGCACACAGACAAATTTGATGATCCCAACCTACCAGGAGAGATGACAACAACTTTTTGGTTTAACCAGGTGTCTTGTGGAACCGAACTCAAAATTTTACAGGAAGGCATCCCTCCGGTAATACCCACAGAGATGTGCTATTTAGGATGGCAAGAATCGTTAGACAAACTGAAAAAGCTGGTTGAACCTGTAATTCCTGATGCTTGATTAAGTTGAACAGGTAGCATCACTAAATGGTAAAGTGCATCGAACAAGCTTTTGTGCGGACTTTAAAATGCTCGCATTCGTATGAGCAGAGCGGTGATGCCAATAGCACAAAGGCTTAAAGCAATTTAAAAAAGGCAGAAACGCAATTATTCGTGTCACTACCAACGGTTGAATTCCTCATCACCATTTCTACGACCCCATCCTTCCCTTCCCCTGCGAGGCGAAGGAACGTGCTAATATCAGTACGGTGGTGAACATTCCTTTACCCTGTCTAGCGAGCGCCTCCACCTGTTAGGGGGAGGTTGGAGGGGGTCAGGCATTTGTGCAGCAAACAACCATTTGCTATTGCGGTGCAGGATACAATTTGAAAATTAATCGATTTGAAGATTTAAAAATTTGAATTAGGCATTCAGCCAATACGGATAAATGTAGTATTTTAGGGGTATAAATGATTTAGAGTATGGAGAAGAAGTTCGACAGCCTTACTATTTTTGAGTTTCAGCAGCGATTCCCCGATGAGGATGCCTGCTTGGCCTACCTGGCAAGAAAGAAATGGGGGGATGGCTACGTATGCCCTCGCTGCGGCAACACAAAGTTTTGCAAGGGAGAAAAGGAGCACAACCGCCAGTGCACCAGATGCCGCTACATCAGCTCCCCGACCAGCGGTACCCTGTTCCATAAGGTTAAGTTTCCCCTGCTGAAGGCCTTCTACGTTGTTTACTACGCTAGCACCAACAAGAAGGGCATATCCTCCACGGAGCTTAGCCGAAAGCTGGGGCTACGCCAGAAGACCTGCTGGCTGTTTAAGCAAAAGGTGATGGTTGCCATGAGGAGCAGCGGGCGGTCGTTGCTGCAGGGCAAGGTCGAGGTGGACGAAACGGTTGTTGGGGGGCAGGAGGAGGGTGTGGTTGGGCGCAAGAACGGAAAGAAGCAGCTGGTTGTATTTGCCATTGAGCGTAAGGGTAAGGGGGTAAGCCGGCTGTATGGCAAGGTGGTAAAGAATGCGAGCGCACGGGAGCTGGGCGGGTTTATGAAGCAAACCATCGATAAGGCCGCAGAGGTCAAAACGGATGCGTGGATGGGCTATGCTCCGCTAAAAGCACACTTCGGGGGCCTAAAGCAAGTCCCCTCTGGCAGGAAAGGGGAGAGCTTCCCCGACCTGCATAGGGTTATCATGGGGTTCAAGGGCTGGCTAAGGGGGATGCACCACCATGCAGAACTTTTACAATCCTATATCGATGAGTATACCTACCGATTTAACCGTAGC
>DATKVT010000091.1 GCA_035529935.1 Williamwhitmania sp.
CAATGGTTGGCTCCTCAACGACGTTCTTCGTAAACAATGGGGTTTTAAAGGATTTGTTGTTACCGATTACACCTCTATCAACGAGCTAATTCCACATGGCGTGGCTGCCGACTCTGCAGATGCCGGTAGATTGGCTATCAATGCCGGAGTCGACATGGACATGCAGGGAGATATTTATAATAAATACTTAGCTGGGCTTGTTAAGCAGGGAAAAGTTTCTGTGAAAACAATCAATGAAGCGGTTAAGCGCATCCTTGTGGCTAAGTATGAGTTGGGGCTCTTTTCCGATCCTTACCGCTACTGCAACAATGCTAGGGAGAAAACCGAAATTATGACTCCCGAGCACATGGAATTTGCCCGCAAGTTTGCCGCTCGATCATGCGTTCTTTTGAAAAACAAGAACAATGTGCTCCCACTCTCCTCCTCGGTTAAGTCTATCGCAGTGATTGGACCTCTTGCCGATGCTAAGCAGGACATGCTCGGCAGCTGGTCGGCAGCTGGTGATGGAAACAAGTGCATTTCACTCCTCGAAGGTGTACAAAATGCACTTTCACCTAACACAAAAATCACCTATGAAAAGGGTTGTAACATTAACGATAACTCCACTGCAAGTATTGCTAAAGCTGTTTCTGCGGCTCGAGGTGCACAGGTGGTAATTCTTGCGCTTGGAGAGAGCCGCGACATGAGCGGTGAGGCTGCTAGTAGAAGCAATATCGACCTTCCTGGAGTTCAGCAAATGCTGGCAGAAACAGTGATCAAGGCAAATCCGAACACGGTAGTTGTGCTATTCAATGGTCGACCTCTTACTATAACAAATCTCGATGCCATTGCTCCATCCATTCTTGAGGCATGGTTTGGTGGCACCGAGGCTGGAAATGGCGTGGCCGACGTTCTTTTTGGAAAGTATAATCCATCGGGTAGGTTAACTATGTCCTTCCCAAGAAATATGGGACAAATTCCCATTTACTACAACCACAAGAATACAGGACGCCCTGTTGATCCTTCAAAAGTTGAGAAGTACAAGTCGAAATACATCGACTGCTCCAACGACCCGCTCTACCCGTTCGGCTATGGACTTAGCTACACCACCTTCGATTACTCCAACGTGGTGCTCGACAAAAACGAATACACTGCCAACGACACCATTGTAGCAAGGATAAGTGTAATGAATTCGGGTAAGGTTAACGGCGAGGAGGTTATTCAACTCTATGTTCGCGATTTGGTCGGTGAGGTTACCAGACCGGTTCTAGAGCTAAAAGGGTTTAAGAAGGTTTTCATTCCTGCTGGACAAAGCGTTACGGTTACCTTTAAGCTCACTCCCAACGATTTGAAATACTATCACAGCAACATGGATTACTCTTGGGATCCGGGGGTATTTGAGATACATATTGGTCCTAACTCGGCACAAACAAATATGGCAAGATTTACTCTCAAATAGGAGAGTCGTTTTCAGGTTTTATTGGGTTTAGGTTTGGCCGGAGGGTTCGGGATTCCCTTCGGCCATCTTTTTAATATCAGCTGCAATACCTTCCTTGTAAATTTATTACATCTCGGGCCTTCAGCCCTCAAATCCTACCGGCGGCTTATACACAGGGTTGCACTTCGTTTAACCCTGTGCTTTTACATGTCGCTCCTTCTGAGCGAAAGACCTTAAACCGGTAAAATGGTTAGAACCCGTTTTATAGCAATCAATCAGGGGCAACGCCCCGAAACGTATCAGCACAGGACGGCGCGTAGCAAAGCCCTGTGTATGCCATCGCAGATTCGTGGAAGCCCTGAAGGGGCGAAAGGTAATATACACCTTTCATCGCAACAATAAACCTACGGAGTTAATCCCATACATACCGTTCATCATAATCAACCGCATACTGTTTGAAAAAATCCCGCAGCTCATCCTTGAATGAAACTGTCCCATGATGGATCACCTGATTTTGAATGTATTGCTTTATATTGTCAACCTTTGAGGCACTTACTGAAAAAATAGCATAACCGTCCTGCCAGTCAAACTGCGAAAGTCCGTTACTCTTTAACCATTTTGAAGAGCTAACTTTGATTGTAGCGACAAGATTTGCCATGGTAATGGTGCGAGGCAGTGTGCAAAGAATATGGATGTGATCGGGATTGGAATAGAGTTCGGTTGTATACGATCCAGTTTTCGAAAGAATACCAACTATATAGGATTGAAGCTCCACCCTAATTGATTCAAGTATAAAGTTCTGCCTATTTTTTGTTCCAAATACAATATGGAGGTAAACCTTGGCTAATGATTGGGGCATATTTTCAATAAATTGATTAACATCTCCACTTTATGCCTTTTGTCCTATTGTAGATATGGATGGAAACTCATTAGGCTAAACCATTCTATTCCCAACACTTTTGTTGGCAAGGCATTGAACACAAATTACAATATTCCATCGTAAATGTCAATTGGTGAATGAGAAATACTTTGGAAAATTAAATACATCTCGGGCCTTCAGCCCGCAAATCCTACCGGTGGCTTATGCACAGGGTTCCACCCTGTGCTGTTACATCTCGCTCCTTCAGAGCGAACGACCTTAAACCGGTAAAATGGTTAGAACCAGGTTTGTAGGAACCAATCAGGGGCAACGCCCCGAAACGTAACAGCACAGGGCTGCGCGTAGCAAAGCCCTGTGTATGCCATCGCAGATTCGTGGAAGCCCTGAAGGGGCGAAAGGTATTGAATGCCAGCTATTCAAACACACCTAAATGGTTTGTAGGCAAAATTCTATTTCTCTTGGCTCTCCTGTGTGCTTTCCCTCCACGTCGGAAAGCTTTACTGTTGGCACAAACGTGGTCCATCCTGCAGGCTTTGCTGCAAATAGCTTTATAACCATGTTCAACGGCTGTACACCAACGTCGTTCGAGAGGTAGGTACCAATACCATACACGTCGTGGAGCCTACCATTAACATACTGCTTTATCTCCTTCACCTTTTCCAAGTCGAGCGCATCGCTATATACAATGGTTTTACTCCTAGCATCAATCCGGTAACGTTGGTAGTGATTCAGTGTTTTATCGGTAAACTCCAACGGGTCTCCACTATCCCAACGAACACCATCGAAGAGTTTAGAATGCTTGGTGTTGAAACTTTTGAAGAAATTATCGGAGGTATAGGTGTCGGTGAGCGCAATACCCAAGCTACCTTGATACACATCCACCCAGTTATCGAGCGCAATGGAGTTGGCCATACGGTACCCAAAGTGTGCTCCATGATACATAAACCACTCGTGCGGGTGGGTTCCCAATGGTGTTAAACCATGCTTCATTGCCAAATATACGTTGCTGGTACCATTGAGCAACTTGCCCATGTGCTCCTTTAGTATGCCCACCATGGTATTCTGTATTTCAAAGGAGTAACGCCGGCGCGTACCAAACTCCGATACCTCTGCACCAATGTTCACAAACTCCTTAGCCTTTGCCACAATTCTGGGCTTATAATTATCGGTCTGCTGTCCAGTTAATCTAAAATAAAGTTCCGAAATAATGGCCATCACCGGAACTTCCCAAAGCACGGTACGGTACCAAGGTCCCCGTATTTCTACCTCCAAATCGCCTCCATTCTGCGATATCTCAACCTCGGCTGGGTCAAAACGGTAACCCTTAAGCAAATCAACAAATACCGGTTCAAAGTAGTAGCATTTACGACGAATAAACTCCTCAGCCTCCTGCGTTAAGGTTAAGACCCGCATGGCATCAACCTCCTTGCGTAATTCAGCGCCAAAACCTTTAGGAAATGAAGTATTTCCCCTGTTTACAAAACGATAAACTACCTCCGCCGTGGGGAACTTCTTTTGAATGGCGTTCATGGTAGTAAACTTATAGAGATCGTTATCAAGCAAATCACGAATAATCATATCGAAGCTATTAAAGTTGTATTCTCGTTGATGATGTAATTGTGGCACCTAACTGTGCAGCCCGGTTGAATATTGGTTCTGCCAGCTGCTCAAATCCCAGAACGTTACTCATGCAATCGTTCAAAAGGTAGAGCTTAGCAACCAACTCAGGATAGTCGAACAGCTGACGTATGGTGTTGGCTACGCAATGGCTGCGAGCCTCTCCTGCCACCACTATCCTTTGATAATGAGTCAGCTCATCAAGCAATGCCATATTCATCTGCGTTTCAGGAGCCGATGGTAGTGGTACATTAGCCCTAAAGGCTCCAAAATGCTCGGTGAACGGATTGGTTCCCTTTACAACCAACCTGTAAAATCGCCCATCGGCAGCCCACTCCCTTGCGGCTTGCATAACGCTGGGAGTAATGGCCGCCCCCTCACTTCCCATAAGGCAGTGCTCCGGCCAAATGGTATGTGGATACTCCCCTTGGCTGTCCAACGCTTTCAAATACTCCAGCACCTGCTCCCGCTCAAAAAGAGGATTCCATACGCCTTGTTCAACCTCTTCCAGCGAAATTCCAGTAAACGGTAGTGGCCTATCTCCGGCTATGTTCCTCCAAAATCCAGGATGCGCAATATCCATCACCTGATGGCTATCTTGCGTTAGTATTATACTGTCAAGTTTCGAAGCATTGTGCTTGATAAAACGACTAAGCCTCTCGGTGTCCTGTTCCGCCCCGGGAACGTAGAGAGCTCCGGCAGGTAGGCAAAAGTCATTCTGCATATCAATTATAAAAAGGGCGGTCTTCATCATTTTTAAAATCTGTTAAATTTCAAAGTTGAATCCTCGCTCGGTAAGCTCCTGATACTTTGCCTTATCGAAGCTGAAGTAGCGTGCACCCTTGTGAGGAACTCCGGTTACGCACTCCTCGTGTTCCACAATTACGCCTGTTCCCATTATCTTCTTTCGAAAATTACGCCTGTCCAGGGTCACACCCAGAATAGACTCGTAGAGGTTCTGCAGCTCGGGCATGGTAAACTTTTCGGGCAGTAGTTCGAAGCCGATGGGCTGGTAACGAATTTTGCCCTTCAGCCGGTTAAGGGCAACGCGGAAAATATGATCGTGATCGAATGCTAGCAAAGGAACCTTGGAGATGGGAAACCACTGCGCCTTACCAGCGTCGTCGCCAGCCTCAATCCTATAGTCCAAAAGTTTAATTAATGCGTAGTAGGCAACAGTAATTACCCGTCCTCGAGGGTCGCGGTTTACATCGCTAAAGGTGTAGAGCTGCTCAATAAACAGGTTTTCCACGCCCGTTTCCTCCATTAACTCGCGACGAGCACAATCGTCGGCATTTTCATCCATGTTGAGGAAACCACCGGGTAAGGCCCAGCGCCCTTTGAAAGGCTCAATGCCACGCTCGATAAGTAAAACCTTCAGTTCACCGGCATCAAAGCCGAAAATTGCACAATCGGTAGTTACGGCAGGTCTGGGATAATCGTAGCAATATTGCCCTTTTGTTGGCTCCATATCTTTGCGTTTATTTTACGCAAAGAAAGATGCAAAAAATGAAAAAACAAACATTTATCGTGTATTTTTTACACATTGATGCATTTTAAAAAAAACATTGACTACCCATTAACATAAGATATATTGGTGCTAATAAAAAAAGACAATAATCACAGGCAAAAAGAGAACGTTCTTTGGTAAGCAAAACACATTAATGTATAACTTTAAAGGGCAAAAATTGACCAAATAACATGCTAAATGGAAATCAAGAAAACGAATATATCAATTCATACAATCACCGTTGAGAAAATCCAATACTACTAACCTAAAACAAATTGACTATGAAGAAGAATTCCAAAAACCTTAAATCAGCCTTTCGTTACTTAGGCTTTATTGCTGTTTCAGCAATGCTCTTTATGGGCAGCGCCTGCACCTCCACAACAAAAACTCCATTGGACGCCAACAGTGTTCCACCATCCGATGCCCAAAAGTGGATTAAGCGCCTGAACAACGGCCACTACCCCGACTATCAATTTGTGAAGCACACCCCCGTTGGAGAGGCCATTCTCAAGCCTCTTGCTGCCGATACCGCTCTTCGTGTAAAGTTTTACTTTGGCTACTCCAGCGTGGATAAGGAAAGTAGCCTATTCTCGCTATTTGCTAAAGGAGTTGAGGAGGCCGGTAAGTATACCATCGATACCAACGTGGTATTTCACTTCAACGGGAAGGATTGGGAGCCATGCTCCTTTATGCTGCTAAAAGAGGAGGCAACGGCATGGGCGCAGCTACCCAAAACATTCGACTTTAAGGTTAACTCCTTCCTTGTGCCCAGAGCCGATATTACAACCATGTCGAGCAAAAAGAGTAAGGTTTATATAGATCTTGGCTGCACCGAGGTTGATGAGCTAAAAATGCTGCTCAATCTGGTCTCTGCAACCAGCGATTCCACACTAAAGGGATCCGACGATTACTTAGATGCTCTCTGTCCATGCCCGCCTGTTTGTGCTGGTAATGAACCTTAACCAAAAAAAATTATATGACACAGTTTTTCTACTACCTAATCAATGGGGTATTTTTTTTTACCATTATTGCCATAATCATTGGCCTCATTAGGTATAGAAAATTGGATGGTTTAAGTTTAATTATTTTTTACTACCTCGTTTACAGCTTTGTAAACGGGGTAGTTATGTTTGTTTACGGTGAATTGGGAATGAATAATCTATTCTACTACAATTCTGATATTGTAATAGAGTTTGTAATACTTGGAGCATTTTTTTGGTTCAGTTCACAACACAAATGGTTTAGACGGGGTATTGTTACCTCTGGGGCAATTTTTGTAGTTGTATTTCTCTCAACTTTCAACTCCAAACTGGGCTACCTCAACCTACTAAAAATGGTGGAAACTATTTCCATCTTTCTCGGGGGATTAACCCTCACCATTCAGGAAAACAGCAAAACAGATAAGCTCTCGCATAGCCCCCGCTTTTGGATTAGCGCGGGGCTAATGATCTACAGCGCCCCTACATTTCTCATTGCCGCTGCAAGTAACCAAATATTGCTATTGCCTAAGGAGCAGGCATTTATTATCTGGGCATTAAACTCCATTTTCTACGGCATCATGATTCTCTTTATCTGCATAGCCTTTCTGCGATGTTCGAAAACCTAACCCTCTTTCAGGTGATTATTGTTGGCACGTTAATGTTCTTTGCGTTAACGGCCATAATTATAGCGGTAATCAGCATGTATAACAAGAAGTTGGTTACGGAGAAGTTAGCACACAAGGATGCACTGGTAAAGAGTGAGATTGTGGGCCTAGAAAAGGAGCGTGAGCGGCTTGCCAAAGACCTGCACGATGAGGTTGGTGCCAACCTATCGTTTATTGCCATGAGCCTTTCCTCGCAGCTCAAAAATGTAGAATCAGAAGCGGTGAAAAACTCCTTCGAAGAGCTGCTACACGAGCTCAAGCAAACGGTGAGCCGGGTAAGGGAAATTTCGCACGATCTTGTTCCACCGCTCATTGAAAAGCAGGGGTTAGTAGCGGCACTTCGCGATCTTGGGAGCATTGTAAGTCAAGGAGCAATTGAGCTTAACCTCTCCGCAACCAGCGAACTCAAGCAGCTGAATCCCACGGTGGCCATCAACCTCTATCGCGCCCTAAAGGAGCTGATAAACAACAGCGTTAAGCATTCGGGAGGGAACAGCATAAATATCACCTTGGAAGAGACGGCAACGCAGCTAAACATTACCTATGCCGATAATGGACAGGGGTTCGACTACGAGAAAGGGATGGCCAAAAGTAGTCAAGGTCTCAAAACCATTGAAAATAGGATTAACTTTATTGGCGCTACTTACAGAATGGAGGTGCAAGCAGGAAAAGTAACCGCCTACCACATCTGGGTGCCAAACCATTGAGTAGAGCCCCACAGCATGCTCCAATAAACTTTTGGTTTGGTGGCTTGTTTGTTGTTAGCACATTACTGAGTTGGATTATAAACCGCCGCAACCATGAGTCCTTCGTCAATTAAACCATTCGACATTATTGTTGCCGACGATCATAACCTCTTCCGCAAAGGAGTTATGCGAATTGTTGAGGACTTTCCCTTCATTCGAAAGGTCTACCCAGCCTCCAACGGACGAGAAGTTTTGGATATACTAAAAACAACAACCCCATTGCCATCGCTGGTGCTCCTCGACCTAATGATGCCAGAAATGGATGGAATGGAGGCCACCAAGCACATAAAAAAAGATTTCCCAGAGGTGAAAATCATAATCCTATCCATGATTCAACAGCAGGATAGCATTAAGCAGATGCTTGAGCAGGACGTGAATGGCTATCTACTTAAAGATTGCTCGGAGGATGAGTTAATTAGAGCAATCCAAACAGTTATGGAGCACAGCTACTACTATACCCGCGAGCAGGTAGTGCTCATGCAAAGAAGTTCCCAAAGCAATGATGGTATTCGGGAGCCAAACAAAAGCCTTTCTAAGCGCGAAGAGGATATTTTGAGGCTCCTGTGTCAAGCGCTATCTCCCACCGAAATTGCCGATGAACTATTCATAAGCGTTAGAACCGTTGAGGTACATAAACGCAATATAATGGAAAAAACGGGTAGCCGCAACACAGTTGAGATGGTTCTCTACGGCATTAGAGCCGGTATAGCCTCCATTGAAACAAACCAAAATTAACTCGCATTGTGTTCTGTCGACACCAGCAGTAACATCTTTGCTCACAAGTAGTAATAGTTCGTTTAATAGCAAAGATTTCCTAACCAACCAAAGCCACTTCTTGAAACATGTTGGAGTATTTGCTCCTATTCTCAAAATACGTAAAAATACGTATTGACGGAGCATTGGCCTCAAGCTATCTTGCAGCCATTAATAAAGAATTACCGCCGCAATCATTTTGATTCTTTTCAACAGCTCATGTCAGCTTGATTGCGTCATTGTAACCTCAAGAGTACGGTCATGGCAAATGTTGCAAATCTAATTTTCGAAGGTAGCGAGCTGAAGTGGAAAGCCCTTTCTGAAGGCAGAATGGTTGTTACCAAGGTTAACAGGAATCGCTCCTTTGTCACCATCGATCGCTATAACGAAGCAAAGAAGACCACCTTTTTCGGAGCAATTACCACCAACGAAATTATACTAATAAGTTCCGATGCCGAGGAGAATGAGGTGTGGCGTGGTATTGCAATTTCAAATAATCAGATAATAGGAGATGTTGAAGGACGTTGCTCTTTCTCCATCAACAAATAGAATACTCTATAACTGGTCATCGGGTAATTGAGGAGAAGAGGACGAATTAATTACCATGATTTAGCGCTAGAGTTTATTGCGGCGGATAACTCCATGAATGCCAACGGGCATCTCATGGAGTTATTATTTTTAGACAGATGATGCTTCGTTCATCATACTAATGATATGTAAGGTATCGATGGTAACCAACCCAACCAACCCCATTGGTACTTTCGCCAAATAATGTATATTAGCGATGTAATCAGTCCATTCGCATGACTATGCATTCCCTCTATCGAATAGTTGTTACGCTTACCGCAATTGGGTGTATGCTAAGGCCATCCAGCCCTGTTTTTGGGAGTGGCCCAGGCCATGAAATAAAACCTCACCTGTCCGGGAACATCAACATTTCAAGCCAGAACTGGGGCATCTGTCAAAATCCGGTAAATCATCTAATATACTTTGCCAACACCCAAGGGCTAATAGAATACGACGGCGTTTCGGCCAGAATATGGAAACATCCGGAGCATAAAATTATCCGGTCGGTGCAGATAGACAATAAGGGTTTAATCTTCACTGGGGCTTTTGAGGATTTTGGCTACTGGACAGAGGAAGATGGCAGCAATCTGCACTACCATTCACTTACAGCCAAAGTATCCATTCCTCAGAATGACGAAATTTGGAAGATTTATATTCAAAAAGGAAAAGTTTACTTTCAGTCATTCACATCGATATATGTGTACGACTACAAAACGGTAAAGCGCATTTCCGCCCCTACGATCATCCTATTTATGTTTCCTGTAAATGGCCAGTTTATTGTTCAGGGGTTAAGCGAAGGGTTATACCACTTTGATGGAGAAAACTTCACATTTATTCCGGGCAGCGAAATATTTAATCGTTCGAAGGTTCATGCTATTATACCACAGACGAATAAAAGTCTCTTCATTTGCACTGACAGAAATGGTCTATATACTTTTAATGGAGAGAAGTTTAAACACTTTGATTCGGAGATATCTACTTTTCTTAGTGATTACAATTGCAATGGAGGTATTCAAGTAAACGACACTCTTTTCGCCTTTGGTACCATTCTTAATGGTGTTGCCTTTTGTAACGATAAAGGTCAGATTACCCGCCACTACAACTACTCCAATGGCCTAAAAAACAACACGGTACTCTCGCTCTACCGCGACAGCTATAATGGATTATGGGTTGGCCTTGACGAGGGCGTCGGGTACATTGGCTTGGAAAATCCATTTACCCCATACTTCAACCCAAGCGGAACGCTCGGAACGGTTTATGCAGTTCTTCGTGATGGCGACAAGCTCTATATTGGTACCAACCATGGCCTTTTTGTAGCCGATATTATTGAGATAAACAACAGCTACAATTTTTCAAATATCAAAATGATTCCGGGTAGCCAAGAACAGGTATGGACGCTTGCCAAATTTGATGGCCAAATATTTTGCGGGCATAACAACGGCACCTACTTAGTAAAGGAAAATGGGCTTGAGAAAATTTCTGATGTCACAGGCTGCTGGGCGATCAAGCCATATGCCGGAAAGTTGGTTGAAGGAACCTATACGGGCTTGGTTATGCTCCAAAAGCAAGGCAACAGCTGGCGGCTGCATCATCGAATTCAGGGATATTTTGAGCCAACCCGCCACATAGAGGTTGACTACCTCGGCTACATTTGGGCTGCCCATCCTCAGCGGGGTGTATATAAGCTGGAATTAAATGACAAAATGGACTCCGTAGCCAAATCGGAGTTCTACCAAAGCCCAAATGCTCAGGAATCAAATTTCGATGTTTTTGCCATCAACAACAGGATTGTATTCACCTCCTCCAATCAAATATACAAGTACGACTACGATCAGAAAAAAATCATTCCGTTTGTTTCGCTCAACAACTCTTTAAAAGAGTATGCCCATGCTAAGCAAATTGTTGCTTACGAAAAGAATGAATACTGGTTCATTCTTCCTGATAAGTTGGCGCTATTCGAGATATCGAAAGATTTTGTGGCAACAAAGCGCATTGAGCTACTTCACAGCAACGCAGAAATTACATCGCGCGACATAAACATACTTCCCCTTTCATCACAATCGGTTCTTATTTCCGACAACAGCCTATTCACCATTTGCAACCTCAATCTGGCTAAAAAAACCTCGCTCCTTAAAGTTCCCATTATCACTAGGCTAGAATTTAACTCACGGAGAAAAACTAAGACCTTTAGTCTCCATTCTTCCGTCCGAATTACGGTTCCTTTCTCCTTCAACAATGTAACGGTATGGTTTGCATTTCCTTCCGAACTAGAACAGGTGGAAAAGAACTTTTTTTACATGCTCGAGGAGGTAGATGGTCAATGGCATAAGACCTCTCTCGACAACATTTCCTACCTCAATTTAAAATATGGAACTTACCACCTAAAAATTAGAACGGAAACAGGAACAACCTTTGCGGAGGTTGAATTTACAATAAGCAGACCATGGTACATCTCATGGTACGCCTATCTTCTTTACCTGTTTCTTTCAAGTGGTATTATCATTTTGTTTAAACGAATTTTCACGGTGGAGGTGCGCAAGAAGAACCAACTGAAGGCTTACGCCATAAATCAAAATCGACTTGAAAGTGAACTGAGCCTAAAAACCAATGAGCTAATGCTTACCATGCGCTACCTCATGCAGAAAAACGAAATACTCACCCAACTGCAAACCAAGGTATCACAGCTTAAGATCGACTCATCAAAATACCCAATAAAGCACATTAGAGATATTGAAAAAATTATAACCCAGGGGCTTGATCTTCAGACAGAAGAGTGGAAGGGTGCAATAAACAACCTGCAACTCTCGGAGCAGGGATTCTTTAAAACACTAAAAGAAAACAACCCTAACCTTACACCTCATGACCTGCGCCTCTGCTCTTACCTGCGAATGAACTTTACAACAAAGGAGATAGCACGGCTACTGAATATCTCCGACCGGGGCGTTGAAATTGGACGGTACCGGCTTCGACGAAAACTTGGGCTGTCGCATAACGACAACCTAACAGAATACCTAATGAGCATTTCTCCCGACAAAGAATAGCGCTTAAGACCAACAGTCAGCATCCCGTTTTTTGAAAATGTTATTACTGTAAAAAGGCCATTGAGCAAGTTGTTAAATGGGTATTTAAGCTGTATGAGAGAGCAGACTCTCACGCTTAAGCAGTATAGAATTAGATACTGCAGAAAACCTTAATTTTAGTATTCATATCCATTTTTCGTTCACAACTCGCCGCAAGACAAAAGACCAAGGTTCCACCATTTGGTGTTTACTATGCATCAGTATTTGTCGTCATAATTCGATTAAACATCTAAATGAAGTTGTATAACTCTACGTTATCCACACAAAAAGTCATTTCATAGGTATTTAATTAACTACGAACTGTTACAAGGTTAATGTTTTGAAACAATTCTTATGTATGGGATTTATGTAGCAAAGAGCTGTAGTTATTAAGTCTCCTGAAGATATTCATTGAAGAGAAGAAAAAACATTACCTGTTGTGGCGTATATGTTTACCTCAAGAATGAATACATCCACACTTAGGCAACAGTTGGATAAACATGTCTCCTCTTTCTACGAATTTATCCACCATCTACTGTGTTTAATCTATTTTATAATCCTATTGCCTACCAGACAATTAACTTTACCCTAGTTTGAATAAAATGGGATTCGTTCGGAAGAAAATATTTGCAGCTGCGCTGCACACCATCATCTGGATCTTGGTCTTTACCATAATTCAGTATGTATTTATGCAGCAGCCCATTGCGCATAATTCATTAACACAATTTATCATCTGGAGCCTCTTTATTGGTCTTTTTTATCTCAACTATCTACTATTTGCTCCTTATTCCCTACCCAGCAAGCAGTTAACTCAATACTTCCTATTCTGTACTGTATCCCTTACTGTAATATTTTTCGCGGTGAGGTGGTTAGTCATAATCTCTCCAAGCAGCTTTAACATGGCTACCAACCCTCAGCAATCGACATCCTTTTCTGGCCATATTACCTCACTCTTTCAGTTAGAATTACCTAACCACGCTGGTGCATTGGGGGCTATAATCGGACTAATGATCCTTGCGATTAGTACCAGCATAAAAGCAACTCAGAGCCTATACCTCAATGAGGAAAAGAGAAAAGAGATTCAAAATGAGAAATTATCAGCAGAACTTCTATTTCTGAAATCGCAGATTAACCCACATTTCTTTTTCAATACCTTAAACAACCTTTACTATCTTGCCCAAACCAAGTCTGACCAATCGCCAGTAGCCATACTCAAGCTCTCAGAAATAATGCGCTACATAATATATGAAGCGGTAAAAGATAGAGTGCCTTTGGCAAAAGAGATCGACTATATTCAAAACTATATCGACCTGCAAAGGCTACGGCTCAACAACAATGTAAGTATTGAATTTACTGCTCATTTAGGTGTGCAAAGCCATCAGATTGGTCCCATGCTACTTATTCCGTTCGTGGAGAATGCATTTAAGCATGGCATTGACTACACCCAACCTACCACCGTCTCCATTTCTGCGTTAGTAGAAGATAACACGCTCCATTTCTGCGTTAAAAACCCACATATACAACAAAACAGAGTTAATCTCGTTTCATCAGGAGTTGGTCTAAAAAATGTAAAAAAACGACTCGAATTGCTATATCCTGGCAATTTTCGTCTTTCAATACAAGAGGATCAACTTTTTACGGTAGATTTGCACATAAATCTAGCACCTGATGAATTGCTTAATTCTTGACGATGAGCCTTTAGCGCTTAAAATAATTGAAGACTACATCAAACATATCCCGTTCCTCGATCTTCAAGGAAAGTGTTTCAGTGCATCTGAAGCCTACGAGATACTACGTAAGCAAAAAATAGATCTCCTGTTTCTCGATATTCAAATGCCGAACATCTCAGGGATAGATTTTATTAATAGCCTAGGAACCAAGCCTCTCTTTATAATCACCACCGCCTTCATGGAATATGCCATTGAAGGTTTTAACTTAAATGCTGTTGACTACCTCTTAAAGCCTATCCCTTTCGATAGGTTTCTTAAAGCAGTAAATAAGGCATATGATTTACACCTGCTCATTCAACAAAGCATTCAGCACCAACAGTCTGCAACTACGAGCTTATCGCCATCAATCCCAATTGCAGCAACTTCAGAAATCATACCCAACCAATTTCTACTGGTAAAGGCGGACTATCAAACGTTGAGGATCAATTTAGATAGTATAGTATACATTGAAGGACTAAAGGATTACGTAAAGATTTTCACGGCCAAAGAGCTGAAGCCCATAATTACCCACCTAAACATAAAGTCCATATACGAAAAACTTCCAGAAGAAGGTTTCACTCGGGTGCATAAATCCTACATTGTATCGATGTCAAAAATTAACTCCGTTACAAAGAATCGGATCGTAATAGGTGAGAAGTGGATTCCAATCGGCGAAAGCTATAAGGATATATTCTTCCAGAAATTCAATTCAGGAAATTAATAAAACCTATAACCGTAATGTTTTATTGGTATTTTGGTCGAACAAACCAAATGTCATTAAGACTTAAGCTGACATTAATTTGGTAATAGTTTTCCCTGATTAAACCATTACTTAATGAACCTCTTTTCCCAGCTTCGAATGACATACCCATAAATGACCTTTCTCTTCTCCCAGGAATCCCGACCCCAACAGTAACAGCATACCCATCAAGATTTACTCCTCTAAGCCTTAGGTAGGATTGGTCATAGTGGAAGCCAGCTTGATATACCATTCGTTGGTATAGAAACCGAGGTACAGAAACACCAGGAAGATATTCGACACCGAGTGCAATCTTTCGACTATTGGCATAGATATGCTGACCGTTCTGATCCACCAAACTACCCCAGTACTGCACTTTATAATCAGCAGCCAAGGTCCAACTCTTCGATTTCATCGATGCACCCAAACCCCAGAACGCGGGTATTGATTGATTGAAAACAGTAGTTGGAATATCTGAAGAGGCGGTAGTGGTAGCAGTTTCAACTGTTAAATATTTCGCAGTGGTTAATGCCGTTTTAAATCCACCTGTAACGCCAACAACATAATCCCAATTATTAATTTTTCCATTGTATTGCGACCCTAAATCGAAATACAAGTTATTAGGTGTGTAATTATTACTCAAGGAATAATAGCCTGCAAAACCCGAGGAGGTAATTTCTTCACTTTTTGTAATCGAACCAAATATATACGATGCATCCACTCCCACAGAAAGGCTATGAGTTAGTCTGAAAGAGTTGGCCCAATAAAACTGACTTAGTCCACCATTACCCTTGTAATTAGTGTTATATGATTGATTGGTTCCTTCAATGGTTCCTGTTTGGTTAATATTATAACCCACATTGCTATAGGGTGCAATACCCAAACTTGTGGCCCAGAAATGATTTAATCGAAAGCCAACTGAGAGTTTTTTTATCCCACTATTAGTTGCAGTAAATCCGTGGTTGTAAGTTTTATAGTCAGTATACTTTGCAGAAAGAGCTACTTCAAACAAGAAAGACAACGTGTCAATACTACTAAGCGAGGCGGGATTTGTCCTATTCAGGAATTGACCAGAGGAAATCCCAATTCCGACCCCTCCCATCCCACTAGTTCTTCCATAATCAGAAGGTTCCAATTCACCTAACGCATAGTATGAGTATGGTGAATTAGTAAACGTTTGAGCATGTGCTGAACCAATAATAAGGGATAACAAAACAACTAATAACGTTTGCTTATTCATGCGAGGCAATGTAAAGAATTAATTTAGTGTTGTAATGAGATCGTAATGGATCTGCAATCACAGCATGGTCAAAAGATACGGAGTAATTATTAGGCACAATTAACAATCCATTCAAATTACTACTATTTGTACCAAGCACCGTATTAACAAAGGTGGTTACATCCCAACTGTAAGTCGAGTTGCTAGGAATAACGCCATCAACATTCAGATTGCCACCTTCTGCATTGCCATTACTATCGTTTACAATACTAACAAAATCATTAAATTTATTAGTAAAATAAAGGTTTAAGTTACTTGGCAAATAATCCAAATTTTGAGGCACCACTGGTTGAACTACAAGTACTGCTCTCAAAACTTGCATGTTAGGATGGTATTTCAGAAGGCTAGAAAGATACGGGAAATCAACCCGAGTAACTATTCCAGTCCCCCCCTGAACAAAGGAATAGTTCCCAGTATTAGAAGAGTTAGTAGGAACATTACTCAAATCCTTTGTGAGAGGTGAATTTGTCCTATTGCTATAAATGTGATTAAATTGGTGATCTAGTAGGCAAGGATTGAATTGTACATCTCGTGAAACGTTTACTACATCCCCTTCATTATGATAGTATAAGTTCATATACATAGAAGTAGAATTAATATTGAATCCAACAATAGAAGAGTTGGTAGGGTCTGCAACAAAGGCAATGCCCTTAAAATAATTAACAAAATTGTCTTGTGATGCCAATTCATCAGAGCCATTGGCCAACTTATCGAGGAATTCCGCTCCAAGGCTGCCAGCTAACTTAATAGTTACTGTTTGATCGGAATTAGGCCGCGGCAAAATTTCAATTTCTCCAATACTATCTGCATCATAAGAAAAACTGGAGGTATTATACAAGTATTGGCTGCTCGTTGGGAAGACTATATCTTGATTTACCCTATGTAAACTAAACTTTAATGGCTGCAAGGTATCACCATAGTACAAACCTGAATATTTCAGTGTTAGAATCAACGAATCATATACTGCATTACCGAGCAAGCCTGAAGAATTACCGACCGATACGAGGCCAGGAGTATTAAAGATTACATAGCTAGTAGATTGTGTAACCCCAAAGACAGATTCTGGATCAACATAACTCCCCACCAGAGCTAAATTCTTGTTTGAGGAGATAATTGAATCCATAAGGAAAGACGAAAAATTGACTGTAAGCGAATCAATGTATTTAACATTAACGTCGCTATTCATAAACTGTGACCCTATGGCCTCATCTCCCTTTACACATGAACTTTCATTAATTGCTAGAGCGATTCCCAAAATAATAAGACAATACCGAACTATCCCCATAAAGTCATAATTTTCAACTACAGTCTGCTTATGCATTCAAATAATAACCAAAGATGTCAAGCAATAATAATGGTAGAAAAAATAATATACCTATTACCACATTAAAATGTCAAAAAGTATAGAAACATAGACATCATGATAAGAAATTAATATAGAGCCGTTTGCTAAATAATATAACGATCAGTATAGAGTTTGTATACTTTTTCTTACATTTGGTCGATATTCCTAGTCAAAGATACTCCCTTTTTATACTTTCAACGCTGTATTTTAAACAAAACATTTATTTAAAAGGAATTTCCGATGAGAAAATCGTTTTTAATTGGGCTGATTTTTATAATACCATCACTCTTTTCTTCCTGTAACAAAAGTAGTAGCACTGACTTGGTGGGCAACTGGGTTAACAGGTATGATTTTGATGGGATTGCTCGAAGTTATGCAGTTGGCTTCACAATTGGGGACAAATCATACTTAATCGGTGGATACGATGGGGATGACAGGCTTCGGTTAATTGACTCGTGGCAATACGATCCATCAAAAAACCAATGGCTGAGATTGGCTGACTTTCCTGGAGTTGGAAGAACTGGCGCTGTTGCTTTTGCAGCAAACGGTAAAGGTTATGTAGGCTTAGGCTATGATGGTACTAACAAACTTAACGATTTCTGGGAGTACGATCCTACCTTAAATACTTGGACACAAGTGGCAGACTTTCCGGATTCCCCAAGATATGGATCAGTAGCCTTCTCTGTTGGCAATTATGGTTATGTACTTG
>DATKVT010000092.1 GCA_035529935.1 Williamwhitmania sp.
TCAAACCGATCGAGGTCAAGAAGCACGGGAAGCTGGCCAAAAGCATTTTTAAATATGGTCTAACCTACATCGCAACTGTGCTGCTAAACGCTTATTATCAAGACAATATCGGAATATTTAAATTTTTGTCATGTACTTAGCTTCTTAAGTCTAAAATTATTTTTCGCTTATCATCTTTTTTCATTGTCGATTATAATTATGGCACATAATTCGTTTAAATAAACTTTAAACTGTATTTATTCACCCATATTGGCAAGCATTGTACTGCCTTTACCGTATAAAACTCTAATTTACACTTTTCTAAGCATGCAATCAATATCATTCCAAATTATTTTATTGTAGCAGAGCTCAACGCTAATGTTTTAGGCTGTTTTGCAAACCTAATCTTCGCTACCTAAATTCCTTAATGGCTATATACCTCTGCTGGAGGGTTTCTAGTGCTCGTTGTCTGTTTTTTGGCGCTCCTCTCTTACTTTATCCCAAAGCGCCGTGTTGTTTGGATCGCTTATGGCTTGTTTTAGTGCTGTGGCAAGAGCCGGATGGTTTCTGTATTTGAATTCAATCCATCTGTTGGTGGGGGTAACCATTATCAGCAAGCCAACTCCTCCAATAACTGCTATGCGAATAAGTATTCGAGCGTAATATACGGACCTGCTTTTTAGGTATTTAACAACACTAAAAATGGCAATAACTAATACTCCCCAAAGACCAGTGTTTATGTTAATATCGGCGCTTGGCCATAACATAGCTTTAAAGAGTATGCCAATAATGATCATGGAAAGAGAAGCTCCAGTAATGGCTGCTCCAATTAATCTTAAGCTGTTACTGCTTTTATAGCTTTCTTTTTTGAAAATGTATCTAAACTTAATGCCATTGAATAGTGCAAAACCAAAGTAAAAATAGAGGGACGCGAGTAAGGAAAGCGTAATGGCTGTTAATATTCCGCCGCCCGGAATTAAAAAGATATTTAAAAATAAGGCAATCACTGAAAGTGCCGCAACTATTACTTCCGCTTTTTTCATGGCTTGTTTATGTTTTGTATTTGAAATTCTTGCTTTTGCTAAGTTAAAGGAATTTGCTGCTTCAATCGAGGGATCAGCAGCCTAACCACCGTGCCTTCGCCGGCATTAAAACTTGTTTTGGTATTCCACATCTAGCCTATTTTGAGGCCTTGGTTTGGTAGCTATCCAACAGGCTCAGCTTATTGTTGGCAACCAGCAGCTCGTGCTGCAGGTGTTCAATCTTTTTCAGCAGGTGGGCAATGGCATCTATCCCTTCTATGTTTATCTGAAGCTCGGTATGAAAGAATATCAAGCTTTCCAGCGGTTTGAGCTGCTCCTCGGTAATGCAGTAGCTGCTACCTTCCACTATAAGCTCTATGTGGCCAAGCTCGTGCAGGGTTTGAATGAACGATTCATCAACTTTCCAATGAGTGCACACCTGTTCGATACGAATTAAGCTACTTGTTTTCATTGGTTCTAATGGTTTTTAATTTTGAAAGCAACTCTTTTTCTGCTTCGGTGAGGTGGGTAGGAAGCTTTACTTGGTAGCTAATGTATAAATCGCCAAACTCACCCTCCTTCTTGTAAACGGGGAATCCTTTCCCTTTTAGCTTAACGGTGGTTCCCGGTTGGGTTTCCGGCGCAACCTTCAGCTTTACCTTCCCATCGAAGGTATCCACCAGAATATCACCCCCAAGCAACGCGGTATAGAGGTCTAAGTCCACCGTTCTATAAAGGTTGCTGCCGTCGCGCTTAAAGCTTGTGTCGTTTTCAACGGTAAACGTAATATACAAATCACCGCTTGGACCACCGTTTAGGCCGGCAGTTCCGTGCCCCGCAATTTTAATAATCTGCCCATTTTCAATACCTGCCGGAAACGTAAGGCGAATGCTCTTGCCGTTAACGGTCACCACCTGCTTTTGGGTTTTATACACCTCGGTCAACCTGAGGTGCATTTCGGCATTCACATCCCTTCCTCTAAACCTCGACTGGCTATGCTGCCGCTCTTGCCCCCCAAACATCGATTCAAAGAAATCGGAAAAATCACCGGCGTCCTCCTGCTGAAATTGATGACCTGAGCTTCGCCGCGATTGGCTTTGCTGCTTCTTTGCTGCTTCAAAATCGTCGGCGTGCTTCCAGTCCTTACCGTATTGATCGTACTTTTTCCGATTTTCGGGATTGCTCAATACCTCATTCGCTTCGTTTATCTCCTTAAACTTCTTTTCGGCCTCCTTGCTGCTTGGATTCAGGTCGGGATGATATTTTCTGGCAAGCCTCCTATACGCTTTCTTTATCTCCTCCGGAGAAGCGGATTTGGTTAGCTCTAGTATTTTGTAATAATCTATGAATTCCATTTTTTAACTTTTTTATGCGTGGTAGTAGTCATCTAGAGCATTACGGCCACGGCTATGCGGTCGGCTTTCTTCTCTGTCCAATTGTGCCAAGCTGTTCCATTATTTTATTGTCTCACCACCCTTTTTGTCGGCCTCAGCTGGTTCCCATAACTCTATTTTGTTGCCTTCTGCGTCCATAATATGAACAAATTTTCCATAGTCGTAGGTGGCAATGCTGTCAAGTATGGTTACGCCGTTTGCTTTGAGCTTGCTTACGAGTCCTTCAATATTCTGGACTCGGTAATTAATCATAAAATCCTTTTTGGATGGGGCGAAATATGCATCTCCTTTTTTGAAAGGGCTCCATTGAAGCGAGTTTATCTCGTCGGGTTTGCTAACGTTTCTGGATTCAAAACTCGACGAACCCCATTCGTTGATTTCAAACCCTAAATTTTTGGCATACCACTCTCTCGTTTCCTTGGGATTGTCAGAGAAAAAGAAGATCCCTCCAATGCCAGTTACCTTAGGGGTAGTGTCGTTAGTTGAAGGGGTGTTTGTGGTTTCATTTTTTCGCTCTTCCATATTCTTCGTTATTTTATTTGGCGAGTTGCAGCTTGTAAGAGCTGTTGCAATGGAGATTGTTATTACTAGCCTAATCATTTTGTCTTTTTTTACTGATGTGTCATCGTTAAGCTGCTGTAAAAAGTTCCCGTGGTTGGGAGAGCTAGGGAGTAACGGCAGCTATCTCATGCCACAGTAAAAACATACTAATGTAGTGAAAACTTTCGTGTCTGTATTAGCTGGTCCAGATGGCGGGGGGTAGGTGTAGCCTTTTATTCTCCTAGTTTCGAGGTGATTTCTTCTTTCAGTTTCGGAAGGTGATTGATAACAATGCTCCAAATTAAATCGTCAGATATCTTGTCATAGCCGTGTGCAATTCTATTTCTGGTTCCTATGATATTATGGACATTTTCTAGCTGGAATTGTTTGTCTCGTTTCAATATTCTATTAACCGCCTCTCCAATTATTTCAATATCCCTTTCAACGGCTCGTTTTGTTCTTATATCGTTAATGTATTCATCGAACTTCTTTGGTCTCTCTTCAAAGTAACTCTCTATCTCTTTTATTGATTGTAGAATGTCGTACAACCAAGTTTTAATTTCGCTATCCATAAACTAGTTGTTTTGATGAATCAATGGATTGTCTTAAATATGGATTTTTGATTGCTTTCTCTTCCAATAAATCCACATCACGTTTAAAAAGCTTCTCTAGTGATTCTTTTAAGTCAAAGTAGTTATCTGCGTATTCATAAAGGTCTACATCCTGAAAGTCTACAACCAAGTCAATATCGCTATCCTTTTTGAATCTATCTGTCAATACTGAACCGAATACAAATAGCCGTCTCACCTTGTGTCTTGAGCACAAGTCTTGAATCTTGTCGATATTTCTTTCAATCAGGTTCATAGGACAAATATAGTTAATTTGGAAGATGAATCGCACAAAGGGTTATACACAACCTATTTATATATCTGATAAGACAGTTTAATCCCAACTGTTTCTAACAAATTTGCAACCCCAATCCTATATACCTAATCCCCTAATCCCCTAA
>DATKVT010000093.1 GCA_035529935.1 Williamwhitmania sp.
CGCCGATGGCTATGGCGTTGGTGTAGTATGTTAATGTACCGTTCACTGCGGCATTGGCTCCAAGGAACACGTTGGACACCCCGCCTGATTTATACCCAGCTCCATAGCCGCCAGCAAAATTGTAAGAGCCGGGAGCCTGACGGAGCGTGGTATACCCTGCTGCCGTGTTGCCATCTCCGGGGGACTGGAAGAGTGCGGAATAGCCCAGTCCCGAATTGTAAGAACCGGGGGATGACTGGAGCGTGACATTACCTACTGCCGAGTTGTACGATCCGGTGGACTGGTAGAGCGCGGCATTACCCAACGCCGAGTTGTACCCGCCGGGAGCATCATAGAGCGTGGCATACCCCAACCAAACGCTACCAGTCTGCGAGTTGCCAATAGGATACGTCACGGACTCCAAGCCCATATTGTCATCTGCTGTTTCACTGAATGTAATCGTTTGGGGGGTGAGTGCCAGCCTGTTCGTGATTACCACCGTGCCGAGATTGTTGGAGCCGGCCAGCGACACATCCCGCGTCTCGGTCAGTTGCACGTAATCACCAAGGTTAGCTTCTGCACCCGTAGGCAATGATACCTGAGATTGACTATTGCTCCCGCCAACGAGCGTGATGGTAGGCGTATTGACTGCTGACGTTACCTTGCTCTTGATTACTATCGCTTCGCCAGAAGCAAGGTTGGTGGGGATAAGAACAGCAATGGTCATTGGTAGATAGTCTGCCGTTCCCGTAAGTACCTTGACTGCACCCTGATCAGACCATTCCGGCATGACTCCACCTGTGACAATATTGGTGATATATGATTCCCATGTGTACGATGCGGTTCTGCCTGCGCCAGTATTGTAGCTAGCACCTATTCCCGACACATTGATTACGCCTTCCTTGATGATCCTGCTGGATAGATTCGTGATTATCCATGCATCGCCATATTGATTATTGGTGGCAGTCGGTATCGTGATGAGCCAGTTGGTCGAGGGTGGCGTAAGAGTAACCTGTCGAAATCCTGTGAACGTCGGATCAAATCCACCGCGAAGGTAGTACGCATCCCTGCCGCCGAGGAAGGACAGACCCTGTTGCAGCGTCATAAACTGATTGCTGGTAGTTGCGTCGGAACCTGAAACAGTTCCTCCAAAATACATATGTGCAGCTTCGTTATTGGGTTTCCACCAAAATTCGGGAGTATCGTAAGCGGGATTCATGCATGTTATCGTGCCACCAATGCCATTACTAAAAAAAGCAGTATTCATTCCATTCCAATAGACTTTTAAAAATGAACCATAAGACTCAGTTGACAAAGTAATTCCATTGCTAAATACATTGTAGCCGGTAAAGTAATTGGTAGCAGCAAGTTTTGGCATTATAGTGTTGCTGATGATTGAGTTATCTACATATATTTTACTTACAGCCTGAGACGAGGATGTTGGAGTAAGCGTAACATATATTTTGTTCGTAAAAATACGGATATCGCTGTCAATAATGGTGGCAGACAAAGCAACGTTACAAACCAATAACACGGTGGCAAATAGAATTTTTCCAAATAACTTCATAATAATCTCCTCAATTATCTTTCTAAAAAACGAAAGAAATATCCTTCTTATAACAAGGTATATATTCTTACCAATTCCACGCTTACGTTGTTAACGTTTATAGCCGCAAATCCATAGGAAGTAAATGTTCCAACGTCCGTTAATACACTATTAATGTTACTATGGCATCCTGGAACCCCATTCCCGCCAAATACAGGTGTGTAATAAGTTGTTCCATTGATAACAATACTAACAAATCCAGCGGTGGTTAAAGTCACGCTATTAGTTTCATTGCCCCAGAACACATTATCGTCATCCGAATCAAGACCTATCGTATCTGTATAAGTCTGTATATAGTATCCTCCAACTTCATCGATATCTACTGTTAGGAAGGATTCGGTTGGGAATATTCCTTCTGTTACTATGTCGGCTGTTAAATACTCTATGCCATTAGGACAATCGCTAACTACTTCGGATTCCTCGAATACCTTCATTACCGCAACTTCTGGCTTACCAATATTCCAAACCAAAGCGCCGGTTAAAACATTACCAACTGCTAAATTTTCATCGGCATCATATAAGGTCAATTTACAAAATATAGGATGGGTGGCTACGATACTAGCCAAATCAACATCGGGTCGCCACGTAATCCTTCTTCTGCCCGTCTGGATATTGGCACCGTAATCCCCACTTAAAGAAGTAATATTAGACCAAGTTGCCCCTCCGTCTTTACTATACTGAACGGAGAGCTGAGAATTATCTATTTCGCTTAGACCCATATAAGTATAATAAATGTCTATTACTTTATCGCCGGTATTTCTTTGGTAGATTTTTAAGTCTTCTAAGGACGGTTTCTGAGCATACCCCGAAACAAACTTATTAGCAAAGAAAGATATCGTATTACCAGCAACGTCTTCTATATTAATCTGAGCAACTATTGTATCGCCATCAACGCTAGGATTAAAAGCTACGGGTACATCTAAGTCAAAGGTATATGATCTGCTTAATCCATCAGTATCAACGTGAGTTTTGTAATTTAGAGACTTATCTGAAAATAGTGAATATCTTATTTGCTTTATGCTATGATCGCCATAAGATACGCTAAATGCAACCTTGATATTAGTATCGTAAGGTTGAATTTCAGATCCGTCAGGTCTAGTTACTTGAATGTTGTAAATATCTACCAAGTCGTTAAAAAGGTCTAGATCGTAAACGAGTCCGCAATCTACGTCCATGACAGCTTCAGCGTTTGTAATTTCCAGAGCGTAAGGATTGAATATTAAACCGTCAATTCCTAAGTCCGTATTAACAACCCCATCTGAGTCCATGTATATAGCCCTAATAGGATCTTTTATTAACTGGCTGGACTGACTATAATCGGGGATAAAAGTATCAAACTCGCTGGCAAAATTGAAAGTTTTATAGGCGGCAACCATTCCAAACAATCTATCTCTAATCAAGGGCGTTATTTCTCTATACTTCTTACTATAGGTTTTTGCCTTGTTTATGACTTTTTATACTTTGGCTAGCGCTATATCCGCTAACGGACTGTTTAATACCAGCTCTTTGCCTAAACCTACACCTAACGGATCTAGCGACGGGGTATTGTTGGGTCCCGCTACTCCACTAATGTACCAATACGCAGACAAATTAACAGATGACATTATGTATCGGGGTTATACGTCTGGCAAAGAAGCTCAAAACGTAGAGCGTATAAAGGCAACTTTTATGGCGCAATGGGGTGGAGGTGGGGCTACTCAGGTACAAAACGCAAAAGCCACCGAGTTAGCGCAAAGACAAGAAAGAGAAAAGAGAAATAGCCCTTTTTATACTCCTCCAGTTGGATCGAGAAGCGTAGAAGAAGAGAAGCCTATAAATGAATCCGATGCGCAATGGATAAACGGGTCATTCATAACTGCTATGGCTGTATTCTTCTCTGAATATTGGAAGAAAATAGCTAAGCTACCTCTCACGTAATGTTAAATGTCAACAGTAATTAACGGACAACGGAAAACAACAATATGGGCACCTTACTAGAACAATTCAAAGTAGAACTGGACTTAGCCAACAAAACCCTAGGCGATCAATATAGGGCAATGGATGATGTCAAGAAAAAGGCTCTAGATTATAATTCTGCTATTGCCAAAATCCATCTCGAAATGAAAAGCGGCGCTAGAACAATAAGAGACGGAACTGCCGCTATTAAAGCCGAAACCGCTGCTCAAAAAGTGGAAACCACAGAAGCGGTTAAACGTCTCAAAGTTATTAAAGAGCTACAAAAAGAACAAGAAAAACTTAATAAGATTATTGAAAGAGATGCCGATAAACTAAAATACTATGGCGCAATGGCTGGAAAATTAAGCTCTGGAATAAAGACACTTGGCAATACGTTAAATAGCGCATCTATGAGTTTTGCTGGGTTTGCCGGTGCTGCTGGTTTTACTGGATTCGGATTAAAGGCCCTTACGAAAGTAGCTCTTGATTATAACAAGACTATGTTTGATTTGTCTAGGATTCAGTCCACCGTAGGTAAAGGTTTCGGAGATGTAAATTCTGCTCTTGCCTACGTTAGAAAAAACACCCAAATGTCCGAGATGCAGTTCCTTAAATTGGCTAACTCTATGATGAGTAGCTTTGTTGGAATAAAACCTACCATGACGGACTTAGCCAAACTGATAGGAACCATCGGAGAGCAGTTCGGCTACGATTACGATAAGGCAAAAGAATTTGCTGATTTACAGGGTACTTTTCCACGACTTTTCAAGATGGTAGAAGCGGGATTGGAGGGGATAAGAAATAAACAAAGTGACGTTGTAGCTTCTGCTAGAACAATGTCTTTAGCTTTTAATCAAGCTACTGGTGGTGGACAAAAAGGCATCGACCTCTTGTCTATGGCGCTAACCGAACAAACCGAAGCTCAGAAAAAGTATTCCTCATTACTAAGGTCTAGAGCAGCAGCAGAAAAAGAACTAAGCGATGCGCAACTAAAAGTAGCAAAAGATCTTCAGCCTATGATACAGCAAGGTCTGGAAATGGCTACAAAAGCTATTCAGTTTATGAAGGGATATCAGGCTTCCATCGAGATTGTTGCTGTTGCTATGGGCGTTTTGGGTGTTGCAGCTAATGCCGCATCTGTTGCTGTTGCCTTACTTGGTAACGAGGCTGTTAAATCTTGGGCGAAAGCGTCGGGTCCTTTGTTACCTATAATTATCGCAGTGACCCTTCTTGGACTTGCGGCTAAAAAAGCATTCGACATGTGGGGTGCGGCAGAAGAGAAAGAAATGAACAAGCTTGCCGCCTTAGACAAAGAAATGTCGAAAACCCGTAAGGCTACTAAATACAAAGTTCTGATACAGACAGATGTAGATAAATTAAGAACAACCAAGGATAAAAGTGGAACAAGCCAGTTAGAAAGATACAAGAAAGCTATGGAGGCGGCAGAACAAGAAGCTGTCAAAACCACAGGCAAAGGCTTAGATATCGAGGGACAACTTAAGGCACATGCTGACGCAATAGGCCAAATTAAGAAAGATGCTACGGGTGTTTGGGCGGAATGGGAAAGAATTAACAAAGAAACAAAGACGCAGCTAGAAATGCTTGGGACTATAGCTGATGGGTATTCGGGTATGGCAAGCGCACTACAAGAAGCTGGTGGTAATGCAGAGAGTTTGCTGAACAGTCTTAAAGAAGCTCAAAAGGCCCAATTGGGAGAAATAGGCGAGCGACTTAAGGCTGCTTTGTTAACCGCAGACGAAACGATTGAAGCACTTAAAGAAAAGGGCGTTGACATACCTATTACCTTAGACATTACCGGCGATGCCACAAAGATGATTGGCGAGCAGGTAGAAGCTTTGCAAAAAATATTGCCGCTCATGAACGCCGAGAATTCCACCCTTGAGCAAAAAAGAACAATTCAGACCGCTATTAAAACCCTAGTGGACGAAGAAGGTAAAGCGTATAAGAAAGTGTCTGATATATCCAAAACAAGTTTTGCTGCTATGGAAGCCAAAATGAGTCAAATGGAGCAGTCTACTTCCAAGTTCGAAGCTAGATTAAACACGGAAAGACAGTTAATGGAAGCTGCTCAATTTGGATTAGGTGCTTCTGTAGCAATGATGCAAAAGCAAGTTGATTTAGCTTATAAGATGCAAGAAACATACGCCGAAGCAGACAAAAAGATAGCAAACGAGTTAAAGCAGCAGTATAGTCTTAATGATGCTCAAATGCAGGCCATACAGAATGCTACAACCCAAGGAGAAGCGGAACAATATATTAATAACGTTTTGGGCGCTAGAGGACAAGAGCAGCAAGACCTACTCCGTTATGCTACTAAACATCAAGAAATAACCGATAAACAAATGCAACAGCAACTCAAAATTTACGAGTTAACCAAGAATATCAGGGAAGGTTATTTGGACGCTATCAGAGAAATGGCTGTAGGCGCTGGTAGATTTGAAAAGATTATTGGTACTCAGACAATGGGTACGACTCAGCTCATGAAGGCTGTTAAGGGCGCAAGCGGCATGTATAAGCTCAATACGATGGCTCTTGGAGGTCGGCAATCTAATGCGCAAACAGCCGGTGGTGTTGGAACAAATGTTGCGGGTGGTTATGGAGTAGGCGGTCTTTATACAGAAGGCACGGCTATGACGAGCGCTAAAAACGCTAGGATTTGGAACTATGGACAAAGCGTAGATGAAGCTAGAAACAGAATGAAAGGAGGCGCTGGTAAAAAAGATACCGTTGGAACCGCTAATGTTCCTGGAGCGACACAAGGGTATATGGCACCAGAAAGAGAAGCTCAAATCAAAGGCAATATCGAAGGTACCATTATTGCGAACAAAATCGTTGATTTATTAGAGACTTCTAGAAGCCGGTTCAACGTGGATCTTAACCGAGGAAATGCTCCTGGCAGTGAAGACCTTAGTAAGCGCAATCCGTATGATTTGACAAATGTTGGTGTGCGTCCGCTATTTGGTTCTAACGCACCTGCTCCTGCTGTTTCTCCCACTAGAGTTTCAGGTGTTCCTAATGCCGCTGAAAATATAGTTGCTGGTATAAAAGCGAATAGAGGTGCTGCTCCTGCTGCTCCTGTCGCTCCCGCCGCTGCCGGTTCTGTTGCTCAAGCCAGTTCTGCCT
>DATKVT010000094.1 GCA_035529935.1 Williamwhitmania sp.
TGGAATGTTTCTCAAAAATGCTCGCGCTGACCGTTGAGAATAGGATAGAAGCCATTGAGGATATTAGTGCCATGCTGCTCGATGCTGGTGAGGCGGAGCATGCGTTACCATTTTTGGAAATAGCCATTACTGAGGATCCAGAAAACGAGAATTTGTGGTTCGATCTAGCCTACTGCTACGATAGGCAGGATAAGGTGCCCGAAGCCATAAAGGCTTATTCGCAATATCTTGACTTCGATCCATTTAACGATTCGGCATGGTATAATTTGGGCCTCATCTATTCACGTGAGAGTGAGCACGCCAAGGCGTTGGATGCCTTTGAATACGCCGTGGCAATTAATGATGAGATGCCGGTTTACCTAATTAGCTTAGCCCACACCTTCGCCTCGCTCGAAAATTACACAAAGGCTATTAGCCTCTTCGACGAACTCCTGGAGGTTGATGAGAATAATACCAGCGCTCTTTGCTCAATTGGTGAATGCTATGAGAAATTGGGAAAGTGGGATATTGCTGCCGCTTTTTACGAAAAAACAGTGGAACTCGATCCTGAGAACGCAGAGGCCTATTTTGGCCTGGCGGTTGTGATGATGGAGACCAATAAGCTGTTTGAAAGCCTTGCCTTTGTGAAAAAAGCTTTGAAGTATGATGAGGTGAACTCCGAATACTGGTATGGCCTTGGAAAGGTGTACCATAAGCTTGGATCGGAAAAGGAGGCAATTCATGCATACCAGAAAGCACTTGAACTTGAGGAGGATGACGTCGATTCAATGGCTGGTCTTGCCTACGTATACTTAGAATCAGGAGAGAAGGATCTAGCTTACAGCCGCTTTTTATCGTGCATTGAAATGGCACCCGATGCCGAGTTTCTTGTTCAGGCTGCTATTCTAGAATATAGAAAAGGACAAAAGAAGAAGGCTATCGACCATGTCAAAAGGGCCATTGCCCTTGATGAAGAGGTTGGAAATAAGTTTTTTTGCGAGTATCCAGAAGCCAAAGAGAATATTGACCATTTTTAAAATACAACTTTTTCAATTTAAAATTATTTCCCATGAATTTTGACCTTACCCACATGCCCGACCGTGCAGCAAAGCCTCGTACTTCAGGTATTACCATGGTTATGGACAAGGGGTTGAGCCTTCGAGAGGCTGAGGATATGGTGGACGCGAGTGGACACCTTATCGACTTTGTTAAGCTTGGATTTGGCACTGGCATGGTAACCAATCGTGTTGAAGAAAAGATTAAGTTTTATCAGCGAAATAACATTCATTGCTATTTTGGTGGAACACTCTTTGAAGCATTTGCCATTCGTAATAAATTTGAAGACTACCTTCGATTAGTAGACCAGTTTGGCGTAACTGCCGCAGAAGTATCCGATGGCTCTATGGCTATGGATCATGACAAGAAGTGTGAGTATATTTCCAGAGTAGCCAAAGATCGTATTGTTCTTTCTGAAGTTGGTTTTAAGGTGGCTGGCGTTACCATCAACCACCAGGAGTGGGTTAGACGCATGAACACCGAACTCAAGGCTGGCTCTTTTAAGGTAATTGCGGAAGCTCGCGAAAGCGGTAATGTTGGAATTTACAGGGCTGATGGCTCCGCCGATATTGACCTCATTAATGATATTCGCAACCAGGTTAAGGTGGAGAACATTATTTGGGAAGCCCCCATTAAGAGCCAGCAGGTTTGGTTTGTGAAGCTGCTTGGCGCCAATGTTAACCTTGGCAATATTGCGGTTAACGAGGTTCCTTCGCTTGAAACGCTACGAATAGGTCTACGGGGTGATACCTTCTTTTGCTTCCTGCCCGAAGAGATGAAGAAGGGCCATGTTTTAACTCCCGATAGCGAGTAATAATCACTATTCCGAAAAATAGATAGCGAGCTAATACGGCTCACCAAATTGGACAAAGGGGGAAATTTTCCCCCTTTGTTGTTCCCTTTTGCAGTAAATAAAAGTTGGAAATATTGCCATTGGTATTCCGTAGAAAGAACATATAATTGTTTTTACTAATTTGAACACCTCAATAATGCCATTTGATCATGACGCGTTTGTTGAAAATTGTCCTTTTCTCAAGCTTGTTTCTACTTCACCTTTCCATGGTAATGGCACAGGGGCGTCCATTCTCTTCGGGCGAAAAGTTGCACTATAAGGCCATCTATAATTGGGGATTTTTTTGGATCGAAGCGGGAGAGGTTGACTTTAGCGTTACATCAGAAACTACGTTGGGGAATCCGCGATATATATTTAAATCGTCAGGGCAGAGCTTGCCCAACTACGACTGGATATATAGGGTTAGGGATAGATTTGAATCGGTTGTCGATTCTGCAACATTACGGCCTTATTCGTTTACAAAGGAGAGCAACGAGGGTAATTTTAGGATTTGGAATAGCTACAGCTTTAACTACGAAACCAACAAATTGATGGTTCAGTCCGAAACATCGACTCGGAGACGTCAATCCGACACCTTAGCGTTAAACAACTACGTTTTTGATGTATTAACCGGTGTTTACTATGCACGATGTTTGGACTATTCTCACTACTCATACGGTCAAAAGATATATATCAATATCGCTATCGATAATAAAATTTACACGCTATACGGACGATTTTTGGGCAAGGAAATGTTAACTCTCCACGATGGAAGGACTTTCCATACCTTAAAGTTCTCTGTTCTTTTGGTTGAAGGAACAATATTCAAAGGCGGGGAGGATCTTGTAGTTTGGATTTCCGACGATCGAAATAAGATTCCCATAATGGTGGAGGCCAGTATTTTAGTTGGTAAAGTGAAAGCGGTATTGGAAACAGCTCATGGGTTAAAATATCCAATGAGCAGCTTTGTAGAGCCAATATCAAAACCTTGAGGCCAATAAGTTTTACTCCTTCACTAAATTCCCTGTACCGTCCTTGCTGAGAGCTATTGTTGGATTTCCGCTATATACTATATTCCCGATGCTTTTAATACTTACCATTAGGCTGTTGATAACGTTTACATAGATGTCGCCGCTACCATAGCTGGTAACGCTCATGTTGTTTGCCACAAATTTGTCCAAGTATATCCATCCCGATCCTCGGTAGGTCACGGTTGCATTATTACAAGAGCCAAATACTCGAAGGTCTGAAACGCTTGACTGCTGGTCGATTACAACGTTATTGGCTTTTAAAAGGATTGATACCTCTCCCGATGATTCGCTGCAGTGATAGGTAAAATAATTCTCCTTAATGGTATCAAGTACGCTGACATTTCCATCTCCATAGTATTCGAGCGTTGCAAAGCTACTGTTGAGATACAGCGTTACCTGCTTCTTATTCTTGAAGCTGGAAGTCCAGGCAAAAGTGTTTGTGTTCTTAATGGTTATGGTAGAGTCAGAGATATCTGTCTTGATACCGGAAATGAGATTTTCACCTGCTGTTACAACAGCGCGTTGAGAGGCTGCCGGGTCAATAAATACAGTTACGTCTACATCATCGTCTATTACTACCTTCGCTACTGTAGTTGGAAAAGGACGCTCTACTGTTTTTGTTTTACCTGCAGGGTTTAAGAAGTCGAGACCTAATTCACACGACGGCAGTATCGTTGATGCTGCAAGCAAAAGGCAAAGTGTTAGTTTTGTTTTCATAGCCGAATCCCAACCCCATATTCCACATAGTCTGCATTGCCCCAATGGGTTTTAAGGGCAATTTGTCCAAAAATATTTTGTGCAAAAAAGTAGCGAAGTGCCAGTCGTTCATAAAAAGGACCACCAGTTTTATCAAGTCGGTAAAGGTAAGGTCCAATACCGAGGTTGATGGATGCACGTCCAACCTGAAATTCATACCTTAAATTGGCACCAATTCGCATGACTTCAATGTTAGAGTGTACAGGTATCCCATTACTTTGCAAGTTTTCCTTGTTGGAGCCATCGTGCATATAATCTAATCCAAAACCAAACCTTTGAAAAGGTCTCGATGGCCAGGTAAGCTCACCAGAGATGCTCCATACCGGATATCGCTTGCTGCCAATGGGATTATCCTGTTTGGCACCGCCAATACCAACAATGGTAAATAGGTGCTTGTTTACGCTGAGGCTATCGGCATTGAGTTTTGAGTGAAAGAAGTGTTTGGACTGGAAGCGATAGCCCATACCCATGTACATCGTAGGCATGTTAAGCCCCGCATTCGGTTTCTCAAACGATCCGTTGGAAAGGTGGGAGAGGGAGATGCCCGCTTTTACATTCAGCCGGTCGGAAATGGTGTAACGGTATTCACCCAAAAAGTTAATGGCTGCATTAAGGTGCGTGCTAATCCCAATATTCTTGTAGTTGGTTACCCGATTAAATGTTTTTGTTACATAGCCTATTCCCGGTGCTAGACGAAAGAAAAATGCCGATCTAGAATCGCGCCCACTCAATGTGAAGTTAAAGGTGGGCATAATACAGTAAGCTTGTCCAAGGTAGGTAGGGCTTCCCAAATCGAAGTGAATAAACATGATCCCTAACTCTGGATAACCAAAGCTCGCTGCCCATTTTTTGTCTTGTGAGGGCTGGTGTGTAAAGGCAATCTCAAAAGCACTTAGATGACGTTGTTGCAGAATTCGCATCTCATTATGATGGTATGCGAGAAATCCATAGTGTGTACGAAAAGATAGTTCAAAGGGATTATTTTCAATGTTCTTTTCCTGAGCCTGTAGCGTAAAAGTGCTTGCAACACACAGAAAAAAAACAGCATACAGCTGTTTCAATAACATGACCAAATAATTAGTTTGGCAAAATTAAAAAAAAAGCCGGCTTAACTAAAGCCGGCTCTAATAATTTGCATAAGATTAATATACCACTAGCTTTTTGGTAACCTGTTGGCTTGCTGACTTCACCTGGATAAGATAGATGCCTGCTCTTAAAGAGGTGGGTAATTGCAAGATTGTTCCATCGGGTATTAGTCCATTGTATAGCGACATTACCTTATGGCCTGAAATGTCATAAAGGGAAACTTCTCCTTTTATGGGCGAGGAGGTAGCTATTGCCATCGACACTGGCTCACCATTCGATGGATTTGGATAGACATCGAGGGTGAGAGTGGTTTTAACCGAAGGAATAATTGGGGCAACGGTATAGGTGTCGGCCTGAATAAGTCTCGTATCTGTATACATTCTATACGCACCAGGCCCTAATGTAATAGTTAGGTTAGGTGTTGCAATGTCGACTGAATCCTGTTGAAAAAATTCATACCAGCGACCAGCATTAGGCAGTGTAAGGGAGACAACCTGGGAGTTCACATCAAAATTACCAACAATAAAGGCCGTTTCTCCATCTTTTGTGAGCCTCATCCACTTAATGGCTCCAGTAAATGAGGTGGTATAATCGGTCGCTGAGAAGGGTGCATAGTCCTGTTTCAACTTATTCAATGTGGCGTAGTGGTTGTAAAGCAGCATCCTTTCAGGATTCTGTTCATAATCCCAGTGAATAGGTTTTTCACCAGTGCGACCATTATAGTCGATGGATACGTCATACCCCAGCTCACCAAACATCCAAATCATCTTTGGTCCTGGTACCGGAATCAAAAACAGGGAAGCCAATTTCTCTCGATTTAGGGAGGTGATGAGATTCCCCTTGATGCTATAGCTACCGCTAACATTGCCGTAGGTGAGATTCTTATACATCGCTCGTTCCTCATCGTGGCTCTCTTGGTATGCGAGTAGATTTGGATCGTTCCAACCTCTAGCCTGGTAGGAAACCCAGGAGAAATCGGAAGTGGAAACGAACCCCATGCTCGCTTCCAAATAGTTATTGTTCATATTGCCCCATAGCAACATGCCATGGTTAGCTAGAAGCGTCTCTTCCGGATTGTCGGAAAGATGCTCAAATATCACATAGGCATCGGAG